>NZ_JBIWPN010000010.1:0-102597 GCF_044768305.1 Kitasatospora sp. NPDC101155
TACTGCAGGGGGGACCCTGTGGGAGAGTAGGACGCCGCCGAACAATCATTCAGAAAAGGCCCCACCCGGTTTCCGGGTGGGGCCTTTTCGCGTTTTCGCGCCTTAGGGCACGGCTTGATTCAGGGTTCGATTCAGAGCTTGAGCTTGAATCCGAGGTGCGAGGCCACGAAGCCGAGTCGCTCGTAGAAGCGGTGCGCGTCGGTCCGCGTCGCGTCCGAGGTCAGCTGGACGAGGTCGGCCTCCAGCGCGCGGGAGCGTTCGACGGCCCACTGGATCAGTTCGGTGCCGAGCCCGTTGCCGCGTTCGTCGGCGTGGATGCGGACGGCCTCGACGATCGTGCGGGTGGCGCCCGCCCGGGAGAGGCCCGGGACGACCGTGAGCTGCAGGGTTCCGACCACGCGGCCGGCGCGTTCGGCCACCACCAGGTGCTGGTGCGGGTCGCCGTCGATGCGGGCGAAGGCGGTGCGGTACGGGGCGAGGTCGTCGGGGCTCTCCCGGGTGGCGCCCAGTGGGTCGTCGGCGAGCATGGCCACGATTGCCGGCAGGTCGCCTTCGCCGGCCCGTCGAATCGTCAGAACAGCCGTTTCAGTCATGATCAGAGGCTAGAGCGGCCCCGGGAGGCGGACCCACCCCTGTCTACGCCCGTAGCACCCCTTCACGGCCTTTCTGAGGGGTAATGCGCGGTAATGCGGAGTCAGTCCCCGGGCTCGGCACTCGTGATGACGGCGAAGACGGCGCCGTGCGGGTCGAGCAACTGGGCGAGGCGGCCGACGCCGTGGACGTCCGTCGCGGGGATCCGTACCTTCGCGCCGAGGGTGTCGGCGATGGCGAGGCTGGCGTCCACGTTGGGGACCTCGAAGTAGGGGAGCCAGTGCGAGCCGGTGCCGCGCGCGGTGTGTTCGGGGCCGAGCTGCATGATGCCGCCGTGGGCGTCGTCGGTGCCGCCGCCCGCCGGGGTGAGGACGGTGTAGATCACCTCGCCGAGCGGGACGTCCTGCTCCTGCCAGCCGAAGACCACGCGGTAGAAGGCCTTGGCCCGCTCGGCGTCGATGCTGTAGCACTCGGCCCAGCAGAGGCTGCCCTCGTCGTTGACGAGGTCCAGACCGCGGGTGTCGCGGGGTTGCCAGACCGCGAAGTCGGCACCGGTCGGGTCGGTGTAGCCGGCCATCCGGCCCGCCGTGAAGACGTCGAAGGGGGTGAACCGGACCCGGCCGCCGGACTGTTCCACGAGTTCGGTGGTGCGGTCGGCGTCGAGGGTGGCGAAGTACAGGGTCCAGCCGGGCAGGGCGCCCTCCTCGGCGAGCGGGCCGAGGGCCCCGACCGTGCGGCCGTCGAGCTGGAAGAGGCCGTAGCCGCCGGCCTCGGGGCCGGCCGAGTCGAAGGACCAGCCGAACAGCGCGGTGTAGAAGTCCACGGAGGCCCTGGTGTCAGGGCTGCTCAGGTCGAGCCAGTCCGGGGAACCGGGGCGGAAGGCGGTGTTGAGCATGGCGGCACTGCTCCTCGGACGGGGCCCGTGCGGTCGCGGGCGCGGTCGAGATCCCCTGGACCTCCCAGCCTGACACCTCGGAGGGGCCGGTGCACGGCGGGCTTCCGTCGGATTCCGCGCGGTTCCGGGCTTGTCGGCGGGGGGCGGTACGGTGCGTAACGGAAGGGTCCACCCGTACTGGTCGAAGAGGGGGCTCCGGTGGGCAAGCAGCCGCAGTCGGGGCAGCAGGCGCAGCAGGCGCCGCGCCAGCTGGCGCAGGTCGAGGGCGTGCTGGAGCGGATCACCTACGCCAATGAGGAGACCGGCTACACCGTGGCCCGGGTGGACACCGGCCGGGGCGGAAACGACCTGCTCACGGTGGTGGGCGCGCTGCTGGGGGCGCAGGTCGGGGAGTCGCTGCGGCTGCACGGCCGGTGGGGCTCGCACCCGCAGTACGGGCGGCAGTTCGTGGTGGAGAACTACACCACGGTGCTGCCGGCCACGGTGCAGGGCATCCAGCGCTACCTGGGCTCGGGGCTGATCAAGGGAATCGGGCCGCGGTTCGCCGAGCGGATCGTGGAGCGCTTCGGGGTGGACACCCTGGAGGTGATCGAGAACGAGCCGGGTCGGCTGATCGAGGTGCCCGGACTGGGACCGAAGCGGACCAGGAAGATCGCCGAGGCCTGGGAGGAGCAGAAGGCCATCAAGGAGGTCATGGTCTTCCTGCAGGGGGTCGGGGTGTCGACCTCGCTGGCGGTGCGGATCTACAAGCAGTACGGCGACGCCTCGATCGGCGTGGTGAAGAACGAGCCGTACAAGCTGGCGGCGGACGTCTGGGGCATCGGCTTCCTGACGGCGGACCGGATCGCCCAGGCGGTGGGCATCCCGCACGACAGCCCGGAGCGGGTGAAGGCGGGGCTGCAGTACGCGCTGTCGCAGAGCAGCGACCAGGGGCACTGCTACCTGCCGGAGGAGCGGCTGATCGCGGACGGCGTGAAGCTGCTGCAGGTGGACGTGGGGCTGGTGATCGACTGCCTGGCCGAGCTGATCGCCGCCGAGGGAGTGGTGCGCGAGACGGTGCCGGGCGAGGCGGGCGAGCTGATCACCGCGGTCTACCTGGTGCCGTTCCACCGGGCGGAGATCTCGCTGGCCAACCAGCTGCTGCGGCTGCTGCGTTCGGACTCCGACCGGATGCCGTGGTTCGCCGGGGTGGACTGGCCGGTGGCGCTGGAGTGGCTGGCGAAGCGGACGGGGGCGGAGCTGGCGCCGGAGCAGGAGCAGTCGGTGCGGCTGGCGCTGACGCGGAAGGTCGCGGTGCTGACGGGCGGTCCGGGCTGCGGGAAGTCGTTCACGGTGAAGTCGATCGTGACGCTGGCGCTGGCCAAGCGGGCGAAGGTGGTGCTGGCGGCGCCGACCGGCCGGGCGGCGAAGCGGTTGTCGGAGCTGACCGGGGTGGAGGCCTCGACGGTGCACCGGCTGCTGGAGCTGAGGCCGGGCGGGGACGCCGCGTACGACCGGGACCGGCCGCTGGACGCGGACCTGGTGGTGGTGGACGAGGCCTCGATGCTGGACCTGATCCTGGCGAACAAGCTGGTCAAGGCGGTCCCGCCGGGCGCTCACCTGCTGTTCGTGGGGGACGTGGACCAACTGCCCTCGGTGGGCGCCGGGGAGGTGCTGCGGGACCTGCTGGCCGAGGACGGGCCGATCCCGTCGGTGCGGCTGACCCGGATCTTCCGGCAGGCCCAGGAGTCGGGGGTGGTGACCAACGCGCACCGGATCAACGAGGGGAAGCCGCCCCTGACGGAGGGTCTGGCGGACTTCTTCCTGTTCGTGGAGGACGACGCGGAGCGGGCGGCCGGGCTGACGGTGGACGTGGTGGCGCGCCGGATCCCGCAGAAGTTCGGCTTCGACCCGCGCCGGGACGTCCAGGTGCTGGCGCCGATGCATCGCGGCCCGGCGGGGGCGGGGAACCTGAACACGCTGCTGCAGGCGGCGGTGACGCCGGCCCGGGAGGGGTTGGCGGAGCGGCGTTTCGGCGGGCGGACGTTCCGGGTGGGGGACAAGGTCACCCAGATCCGCAACAACTACGACAAGGGGCGGAACGGCGTCTTCAACGGCACAGTGGGAGTGGTGACCGCCCTCAGTGCGGACGACCAGCGGCTGACGGTGGTCACCGACGAGGACGAGGAGGTGGTGTACGACTTCGACGAACTGGACGAGCTGGCCCACGCGTACGCGGTGACGATCCACCGCTCGCAGGGCAGCGAGTATCCGGTGGTGGTGATTCCGGTCACCATGTCCGCTTGGACGATGCTCCAGCGAAATCTGCTTTACACCGCGGTGACCAGGGCCAGAAAACTCGTCGTGCTGGTCGGGTCACGGAAGGCGATCGCGCAGGCCGTGCGGGCCGTCAGTGCAGGTCGGCGGCATGCCGCCCTCGATCATCGGCTTGCTTCTGGATGATTATCCAGCAGGATGGTTGCCTCTAAGGTTCTCTTGACGTGAAGAGATTTACGGCAGAGCCTAGGGTGGTGCCGATCTTGTCCGGTTCGTACCGGCTGCGGCGGCAGGTTTTGTAGGGGCGGGCCCTTCCGGGCCACCCCGGGTGCGCGACTGTCCTCCGGATGGGGGATGGTAGAGACAGTCAGGGCACCTTGGAAGAGGATTCATTTCGTCGGTGAGGAAGACGTGAGCGACAACTCGGTAGTACTGCGGTACCAGGACGGCGAGTACGAGTACCCCGTCGTCGAGAGCACTGCGGGCAACTCCGGCTTCGACATCTCGAAGCTGCTCCCGCAGACCGGCCTGGTCACCCTGGACAACGGCTTCGGTAACACCGCTGCGTACAAGTCCGCGATCACCTTCGTGGACGGCGACAACGGCATCCTTCGGTACCGCGGCTACCCGATCGAGCAGCTCGCAGCGCAGGGCGGCTTCATCGAGACCGCGTACCTCCTGATCAACGGCGAGCTGCCCAACGCGGACCAGCTGGCGGAGTTCAGCCGCGAGATCACCCAGCACACGCTGCTGCACGAGGACGTCAAGCGCTTCTTCCAGGGCTTCCCGCGGGACGCCCACCCGATGGCCATGCTGTCCTCGGTGGTCGGTGCGCTCTCCACGTTCTACCCGGAGAGCCACAACCCCTTCGACGCGGCCCAGCGCCACCTGTCGACCGTCCGCCTGCTGGCCAAGCTGCCGACGATCGCCGCGTACGCGTACAAGAAGGCGATGGGCCAGCCCTTCGTCTACCCGCGCAACGACCTGAGCTACGTCGAGAACCTCCTGCGGATGACCTTCGCGGTCCCCGCCGAGGACTACGAGCTCAACCCGGTCGTCGTCAACGCCCTGGACAAGCTGCTCATCCTGCACGCGGACCACGAGCAGAACTGCTCGACCTCCACCGTGCGCCTGGTCGGCTCCAGCCACGCCAACCTGTTCGCCTCGATCTCGGCCGGCATCTCGGCCCTGTGGGGCCCGCTGCACGGCGGCGCCAACCAGGCCGTGCTGGAGATGCTGGAGAGCATCCAGAAGGACGGCGGCGACGTCGACGCGTTCATCACGAAGGTGAAGAACAAGGAAGCCGGCGTCAAGCTGATGGGCTTCGGCCACCGCGTCTACAAGGCCTTCGACCCGCGGGCCGCGCAGGTCAAGCTGCTCGCGCACGAGGTCCTCGGCCAGCTCGGCAAGAACGACGAGCTGCTGGAGATCGCGCTCAAGCTGGAGGAGCACGCCCTCAAGGACGACTTCTTCATCTCGCGCAAGCTGTACCCGAACGTGGACTTCTACACCGGCCTGATCTACCGCGCCATGGGCTTCCCGACCAGCATGTTCACCGTGCTGTTCGCCCTCGGCCGGCTGCCCGGCTGGATAGCCCACTGGCACGAGATGATCAACGACCCGACCAGCCGCATCGGCCGTCCGCGTCAGATCTACACCGGCACCGCGATCCGCGACTACGTCGCGCTCGACCAGCGCTGACGCACCGCGAGTGAACGGAGAGGGGCCCGGCCGCTGCTGAGCGGCCGGGCCCCTTCGCCGTCCCCGCGCCCCGGACCCGGAAGGGCCCGCGCGGGGACGGAACCGTACAGCGCACGACTCCGGGGCCGGCCGCAGCCGGGGACGGCCGCTCAAAGCGTCCCTGGCCCGCCACAACCCCGGCGCCGTGCGCGAAGGCCGTCGAGACCGACGACCGTTCCCGGGGCCCGCCGGAGCCCCGTCGGCGACAGCCGCTGGATGAGGGACGCATTGCCGTTAGTCGCGCCCCGACCCATCGGAAAAACTGCCGCACTACCAACCTAAGACGTATCAGCGTGCGAGAAGTTACGGCCGAGGGGTGTGAGCTGCCTCTCGCCACGCTCCGTAGGCGCGTCGTTCCGCGCTCATATCACACCTTCCCTCGCGCCCGACGTCACCCTCCCCGCAGTCACGGCAACCGAGCGTGATAGGAATCGTGGCATTCCGGTACGGACCGCCGCGCACCCTTGCAGCCCGGCGGCGGAACTGGGGAGGGAGTGCGCAGATGGCCAGGAACGTCGTCGTCACCGGCGGTGGTACGGGAATCGGGTACGAAGTCGCGCGGCGGTTCGCCGAGGCGGGCGAGCACGTCGTGATCGTCGGTCGGCGCCGGGAGGTCCTGGAGAAGGCCGCGGCCGAGCTCGGACCGAACGTGACCCCGCTGGTGTGCGACCTCGCCGACCCGGACGCAGTCGAGGTGGCGCTCGGCGGACTGCCCGAGCGGATCGACGTGCTGGTGAACAACGCCGGCAGCCGGGAGACCGTGGTCGGCGGCGGACCGCACGCCCTGCTGGCCCGCTGGCGCGGCGACTTCGAGCGCAACGTGCTGACCGTGGTGCTGCTCACCGAGTCGATTCGGGACCGGCTCACCCCCGGTTCCGGCCGGGTGGTTACCATCAGCTCCATCGCCGCCCTGCGCGGGGCCGGCTCGTACGGCGCCGCGAAGGCCTCGCTGCACGCCTGGAACCACTTCCTGGCCGCCCAGTTGGGGACCTCGGGGATCACCGCCAACATCGTCGCGCCCGGGACGGTCAGCGGCACCGAGTTCTTCGGACCGCGGCTGGACGATGCCGAGGTGGCCCGCCGGGCGGCGCGCACGCTGCTCGGCCGGATCGGCGAGACCGGTGAGGTCGCGGCGGCGGTGCACTTCCTGGCCTCGCCGGAGGCCGGGTTCATCACCGGCGAGATCCTGCACTGCAACGGCGGCGAGCTGCTGGGGCGTTGAGGCACGGCGAAGGCCCCGGACCGGTCGTCGGTCCGGGGCCTTCGCGCTGTTCGGGCGCGGTGTCGTCAGGCGGGCTGGAAGCGGCGCAGCCGGAGGCTGTTGGTGACCACGAAGACCGAGGAGAAGGCCATCGCGGCCCCGGCGATCATCGGGTTGAGCAGTCCGGCGGCGGCCAGCGGGATCGCCGCCACGTTGTAGCCGAAGGCCCAGAACAGGTTGCCCCTGATAGTGGCGAGGGTGCGGCGGGAGAGCCGGATCGCGTCGGCCGCCGAGCGCAGGTCGCCGCGGACCAGGGTGAGGTCGCCGGCCTCGATGGCGGCGTCGGTGCCGGTGCCCATGGCCAGGCCCAGGTCGGCCTGGGCGAGCGCGGCCGCGTCGTTGACGCCGTCGCCGACCATCGCGACCGTCCGGCCCTCGGCCTGCAGCCGCTTGACGGTGTCCACCTTGTCCTCGGGCAGCACCTCGGCGACCACATCCTGCGGGTCGATGCCGACCTCGGCGGCCACCGCCTCGGCCACCGCCCGGTTGTCGCCGGTCAGCAGCACCGGGCGCAGGCCGAGTGCCCGCAGCTCGGCGATGGCCTCGGCGCTGGTCGGCTTGACCGCGTCGGCGACCTCCAGGACGGCCCGGGCCTCGCCGTCCCAGCCGACCGCGACCGCGGTGCGGCCGGCCGCCTCGGCCCCGGCCTTGGCGCGGGCCAGGACGGGCGGCAGGTGCTGCGCGCGGTCGGCGAGCAGGGCCTCGCGCCCGGCCGTCACCGTACGGCCGTCCACGACGCCCTCCACGCCCCGCCCGGGCACGTTGCGGAAGTCCTCGACCACCGGCAGCGCACCGGTCCGCTCGGCGGCGGCGTCCGCGATCGCGCGGGCGATCGGGTGCTCGGAGGCGTGCTCCACGGCGCCGGCCAGGCGCAGCGCCTCGGCCTCGGTGACGCCCTCGGCGGTGTGCACGGCGAGCAGGGTCATCCGGCCGGTGGTGACGGTGCCGGTCTTGTCCAGCACGACGGTGTCGACCTTGCGGGTGGACTCCAGGACCTCCGGGCCCTTGATCAGGACGCCGAGCTGGGCGCCGCGGCCGGTGCCGACCAGCAGCGCGGTCGGGGTGGCCAGTCCGAGGGCGCACGGGCAGGCGATGATCAGCACGGCCACGGCGGCCGTGAACGACTCGGTGGGACTGCTGGTGGCCAGCAGCCAGCCGACCAGGGTGGCGAGCGCGATCAGGATGACCACCGGGACGAAGACGGCGGAGATCCGGTCGGCCAGGCGCTGGGCGGCGGCCTTGCCGTTCTGGGCCTCCTCGACCAGCTTGGCCATCCGGGCCAGTTGGGTGTCCGCGCCGACCCGGGTCGCCTCGACCACCAGGCGGCCGCCCGCGTTGACCGTGGCGCCGGTGACGGCGTCCCCGACGGTGACCTCCACCGGGACGGACTCGCCGGTGAGCATCGAGGCGTCCACGGCGGAACTGCCCTCGACCACCGTGCCGTCGGTGGCGACCTTCTCGCCGGGGCGCACCACGAAGCGCATGCCGACGGCCAGCCGGTCCACCGGCAGCCGGACCTCGCGTCCCACCCGTCGCCCACCACCACCCTTGTCCGAGGCCGCTTCGCGGCCGCCCCCCTCGAACTGAAGGACGGTGACGTCCTTGGCGCCGAGGTCGAGCAGGGCGTGCAGGGCGGCGCCGGCCCGGCGCTTGGAACGGGCCTCCAGGTAGCGGCCGAGCAGGATCAGCACCGTGACGGCGGCGGCGGTCTCCAGGTAGAGGGCGGAGGAGGCGTCGGCGTCGCCGATCGACAGCGAGAAGTCGTGGCGCATCCCCGGCATGCCGGCGTGGCCCCGGAACAGCGCCCAGCAGGACCAGCCGAAGGCGGCCAGGGTGCCGAGCGACACCAGGGTGTCCATGGTCGCGGCGCCGTGCTTGAGGTTGGTCCAGGCGGCGCGGTGGAAGGGCAGGCCGCCGTAGACCACGACCGGGCCGGTGAGCGCGAAGGCCAGCCACTGCCAGTTGGTGAACTGCAGGGCCGGGACCATCGACAGCAGGACCACTGGGACGCTGAGCACGGCGCTGATCAGCAGCCGGTCGTAGCGGGGGTCCTGGTCGGCGGGCCGCTCGGTGGCGGTGGCGGTGGCGGTGGCGGTGGCGGCCGGCTCGGGGGCCGGGGGCGGCGGGAGCTCGGCGGTGTAGCCGGTCCGCTCGACGGTGGCGATCAGGTCCTCCACCGAGACGCCGGGGCCGTAGTCGACCCGGGCCTTCTCGGTGGCGAAGTTGACGGTGGCCTCGACGCCGTCCAGCCGGTTGAGCTTCTTCTCGATGCGGGCCGCGCAGGAGGCGCAGGTCATCCCGCCGATCGACAGCTCGACCCGGTCCCGGGCCCCGACATCCGGGGCGGACGTGCTCATGCGGATCAGCTCCTTGGTGGGGGCGTACGGCGGGGGCCGTTCGGCCGGGCCCCCGCCGTACCGTGGTGGCTCAGGCGCTGTGGCCGACCAGTTCGTAGCCGGCCTCGTCGACGGCGGCGCGGACCTGCTCCTCGTCCAGCGGGGCGGCGGAGGAGACCGTCACGGTACCGGCCTGGGCGTCGGCGGCGACCTCGGTGACACCGGCCAGCGCGGAGAGCTCCTCGCTGATCGCCTTCTCGCAGTGGCCGCAGCTCATGCCGGACACGGTGTAGGTGATGGTGCTGGACATCGGGGGCCTCCGGAGGGTCGGTGCGGGTCTTGCTCTCTCTCGAACAACACCATACCCCTCTGGGGTATTTCTGGGAGGGGTGGGTGAGGTGGATCGCATCGTAGGCGACCGGGGTGGTCAGGCCGGGGAGGAGGGGTACTGGGCCGGGATCGGCGCCGTGGGCTCGCGTCGCAGCAGCAGGCGCAGCCAGAGCAGCCCGACCAGGGACACCAGGAGCAGGCCGGCCGCGTCGTAGGCGGTGTACAGGTGCACCTGCTCGCTGGTCGGGTCGGGCATGTAGCCGAGGTCGAACAGTGCGCGCTGGAAGGCGCTGGTGGTGGTCCGGGCGACCAGCCAGACGGCGATGCCGCCCGTGGAGTCCCAGAGGGCGTGGAGCAGCGACACGCCCAGGTAGGTGAGCAGGGCCGGGACGGTGAACCGGAAGTGGCCTCCGCGCCGCTCGCGGAACAGCACCCCGCCGATGATCGCGGTCCACAGGATGTGGCCGACCGGCGCGAGCACTCCGCGCAGGATCTCGGTCTCCACCAGGTCGTTCAGTGAGAGGCCCTGGATGCTCAGCACCGCGTTGAAGGCGTACCCGGCGCTCTCGAAGGCGGCGAACCCGGCGCCGACGGTGGCGCCCAGCACCAGCCCGTGCCGCAGGCCGCTGACCCGCAGCCGTCGGCTGACCGTCACCAGGGCGGCCAGCTTGACCGCCTCCTCGATCAGGCCGACGCCGACGTGCATCCACACCGAGGGTGAGAGCAGATAGCTCTCCAGTACCGAGGCGCCCAGGACGCCGATGATCCCGCCGATGCCGAAGCAGGCGAGGATCCGGTCCGGGCCCAGGTCGGCGGCGTAGCGCTCGTACGCCCAGATCGCCACGGTGACCGGGACGAGGAAGCTGCCGAGCAGCACGATCGTCGGGACCAGGTTGCTGTTGTCGGTGAAGAAGGTGACGAGGGCGGTGCAGGCCCAGAGCGCCAGGCCGGTCAGGAAGAACGTGAACCAGTGGTGGGGCCTGGCGGCCGTAGCGGTCTGAGGGGTGGAGAGGCGGTGAGTGGGTCGGTAACCGGACACCGGGAAGGGCCTCCTCTGAGTAGCCACGTTGGTCGAACTTTATGACAAATCAGGCAAGTGGGTGCAATCTGGACGGGCGTGGGGAGGGGTGGCGGCCGATCGGGACGAGGGTGGGCCCGATGGGGCGAGTGGGTGGTTCGGCGCCGCGATCGTCCCTTATGTTCGATATGTGTCTCCGATCCGCGGTGCCCAGTCGCCCTCGGCACCCACCGCCGCCGGACTGCCGACGGACCGGCAGCGTGACGCGCTGCTGGCCGCCGACCTCCAGGACGTGCCGTTCTGGCGGCGGGCGACCCCCGCGCTGATCGCCGTCCTGCTGGTCGGACTCGCGGACCTCCTCTCCGGCAAGGACCGCTACCTCGCGCCTCTGATGACCGTCGTCCCGGCCGTCGCCGCGCTCACCCTCAAACCCCGCGAACTGCTCGCGGTCTGCTCGGTCGGGCTGCTCGCGGTCTACGGACTCAGTCGCTACGACCAGGTCGACAACATCAACGACGCACGCTTCCTCTACGGTGCGATGGTCAGCTACCTGGTTCTGACGGTCTTCTCGGCCTGGGTGGCCAAGATCCGGATGCGGCGGGCGGCGGCCTTCGCGGCGGTCAGCTCCGTCGCCGAGGCCGCCCAGCGGGCCCTGCTGCGGTTGCCGGGGCCGGCCGTCGGGCCGCTGCGACTGGCCGTGCGGTACGTGTCGGCGGCGGACGCCTCGCGGATCGGCGGGGACCTGTACTCGGTGCTGGAGACGCCGCACGGGACGCGGGTCGCGGTCGGGGACGTCCGGGGCAAGGGGCTGGCGGCCGTCCAGACGGCGGCGGTGGTGCTCGGCGCGTTCCGCGAGGCCGCGTACGACGAGGCCGGGCTGCGGGGCGTCGCGGCGCGGATCGAGGCCAGCGTCGAGCGGCACGTACCGGACGGGGAGTTCACCACGGCGCTGTTCGCGGAGTTCCGCACACCCGGGGAGATGGAGCTGCTGCAGTACGGGCACGTGGCGCCGATCCGGGTGGACGGCGACGGGCACGCGCACGTGCTGGACGCGCCGGACCCGTGGGTGCCGCTGGGCCTCGGCCGGCTGGCGGCCGGGAAGCCGGCCACCTGGGGGCAGCCGTTCGGGGCGGAGGACGTGCTGGTGCTCTGCACGGACGGGGTGATCGAGGCGCGGCACCGCAGGAGCGGGGAGTTCTATCCGCTGGCGGAGCGGGTCGGGCCGCTGGTACGGGGAGCCGCGCGCTCGGCGGGGGAGCTGGAGGCGGCGGTGGGGCGGGTGTACGCGGACCTGCTGGCGCACACGGGTGGGGAGTTGCGGGATGACGCCTTGTTGTTGCTGATCACGCGGACGGATTAGGGGGCGCGGGGCTGGGCGGGGCGCAGCGGGGTGCGGGAGGGCGGGTGCGGGTTGGGGACCTTCCGCTTCGCGCGGTTGGGTCGGGGGATCAGGGGACGGGGTGGGTGCGGCTCAGCCGGTGGTGACGTCGGCGAGGGCGCGGAAGAGCAGAGCGGTGGAGGTGGCACCGGGGTCCTGGTGGCCGATGCTGCGTTCGCCGAGGTAGGAGGCGCGGCCCTTGCGGGCCTGGAGGGGGACGGTGTCGCGGGCGCCCCGGTCGGCGGCCTCGGCGGCGGCCGCGGCCGCCTCGGGGAGGGCGGCGCCGGTGGCGGCCGCGTGGCGGAAGGCGGCGACGGCCGGCGTCCAGGCGTCGACGATGGTCTTGTCCCCGGGTTCGGCCTTGCCGAGGGTGCGGATGGCGTCCAGGCCGGCCGCGAGGGCCTCGGCGACGTCGGCCGGGGCGGCGGGCTCGGGGAGGGCGGCGCCGATGGCGCGGAAGGCCTTGCCGTAGAGCGGGCCGGAGGCACCGCCGACCTTGGAGATGAGGGTGGTGCCGGTCTTGGTGAGGACGGCGCCGGGGCCCGCCGGCTGGAGGCCGTCCAGGGCGGTCAGGACGGCGGCGAAGCCCCGCTGGAGGTTGCTGCCGTGGTCGCCGTCGCCGATCGCGGAGTCCAGTTCGGTGAGCCGGGTCTGCTCCTTCTCGACGGCCGCGGCGATCGCACGGATCCAGGCTTCGGCCAGTGGGATGTCGAACAGCGGGGTGTCGAAGTCCATCGCGTCTCCTTCGAACGGCTCAGGCCCGCTTGAGGGCGGGGGTGTCGACCGGGGCGTCCCAGAGTTCCAGCAGCTGGGTGTCGGCCTTGGTGAGGGTGAGTGAGAAGCCCGCCATGTCCAGGCTGGTGACGTAGTTGCCGACCAGGCTGCGGGCCACCCCGATGCCGCGCGCGGCGAGCCGGGCGGCGACCTCGCCGTAGACCACGTACAGCTCCAGCAGCGGCGTCGCGCCGAGGCCGTTGAGCAGGGCGATCACCTCGTCGCCCGGGGTCAGGTGGTGGTCGGTGAGGATGGTCTCGACCACCTCGGCGGCCAGTTCGTGGGCCGGGCGGAGCTTCTCGCGGCGGCGGCCGGGCTCGCCGTGGATGCCGACGCCGACCTCGATCTCGTCCTCGGGCAGCTCGAAGCCGGGCTTGCCGGCGGCCGGGACGGTGGCCGCGGTGAGCGCGATCGCGAAGGAGCGGGAGGCGGCGTTCACCCGCTCGCCCAGGGCGGCCACCTCGTCCAGCGGGGCGCCGCGTTCGGCCAGCGCGCCGGCGGTCTTCTCGACCAGGACGGTGGCGCCGGTGCCCCGGCGCCCGGCCGTCCAGGTGGAGTCCTCGACCGCGACGTCGTCGTTGACCAGGACGGTGCGGACCTCCAGGCCCTCCTCGGCGGCGAGTTCGGCGGCGAGCTCGAAGTTCATCACGTCGCCGGTGTAGTTCTTCACCACGAAGACCACCCCGGCGCCGTTCTCCACCGCCTTGGCGGCGGCCAGCATCTGGTCCGGGACGGGCGAGGTGAACACCTCGCCGGGGCAGGCGGCGTCGAGCATGCCGGGGCCGACGAAGCCGCCGTGCAGCGGCTCGTGGCCGGAGCCGCCGCCGGAGATCAGCGCGACCTTGGGGCCGGCCGGGCGGGCGGCCCGGGTGATCACCCGGTTGGGGATGTCGACCGTCAGCTCGGGGTGGGCGGCGGCGACTCCGGCCAAGGCGTCCTCCAGGACGCTCTCCGGGGTGTTGATCAGCTTCTTCAACGCTCTTCGCTCCCTAGGTGGCCTTGAGATCAGGACGCTGTGGCGGACGCTGCTGACGCCGACGCTACGCCAGACGGGGGTGCGGGGCACGGGGTGCGACACGCGCGATTCCGGTCACTCTGTCGGAGCAGCGGGACGGGGCCGTAGGGTCGCGGGCATGAGTGAGCGAAGCGAGCGAATCATTCGAAGGTGCGCGTCTCGCGAAGCGACCGGCGAGCGAAGCGAGGCGGGCGCATGAGCGAACACGTGGGCATTGTCCTGGTTTCGCACAGCGCCAAGCTGGCCGACGGGCTGCGCGAGCTGCTCGGTGAACTCGCCCCGGGCGGCGTGCGGGTGGCGGTCGCGGCCGGGACGGAGGACGGCGGGCTCGGCACCAGCTACGAGCTGATCGCCGGGGCGATCGCGGAGGCGGACGGCGGGGCGGGCGTGGTCGTGCTGCCGGACCTCGGCAGTTCGGTGCTCACCGCGGTGACGGTGCTGGAGGACGAGCCGCGTCCGGGCGTGCGGCTGGTGGACGCGCCGTTCGTGGAGGGCGCGGTGGCGGCCGCCGTCACCGCCTCGACCGGGGCGGGGCTGGCCGAGGTGGTCGCGGCCGCCGCGGACGCGCGTACCTTCCACAAGCTGTAGGGCTCACTTGGCGTCCGCGTAGCAGTCCACCACCGCCGTGTTGAGCGGGAACCGCACCGGGGTGTCGCCGAAGACCAGTCGCCGGGCCTCGTCGCCGGCCTCGGCGACGGCGGTGGCCACCTCGTCGGCCAGGTTGGCCGGGGTGTGCACGATCACCTCGTCGTGCTGGAAGAACACCAGGTGCGGGCGGTCCGCCGGGCCCGCCACCGGCAGTTCGCCCAGCCGTCGGCGCAGCGCCGCGAGCAGGGCCAGTGCCCAGTCGGCGGCGCTGGCCTGGATGACGAAGTTGCGGGTGAACCGGCCGCGGGCGCGGGCGGTGCGCCCGCCCGCCTCGCCTGCGGTGTCGGCCTCGGTGAGGTCGAGGAAGTCGGCGGAGGCGGGCGGGCAGACCCGGCCGAGCCGGGAGGCGACCACGCCGCCGTCCTCGCCGGTCCGGGCGGCGGCCTCCACGTAGCCCATCGCGGCGGGGTAGCGGCGGCGCAGGGTGTTCAGCAGCGGGCCGATGTCGCCGCTGGTCTGCCCGTACATGGCGCCGAGCAGACCGAGTTTGGCCTTGTCGCGGTCGCCCTGGAAGGCGTTGGCGGCGAGCGCCTCGTAGAGGTCGCCGCCGGCCGCGGTGCGGGCCAGGCCGGCGTCCTGGGAGAGCGCGGCGAGCACGCGCGGTTCCAGTTGGGCGGCGTCGGCGACGACCAGCAGCCAGCCCGGGTCGGCGACCACGGCGCGGCGCAGGATGCGCGGGATCTGCAGGGCGCCGCCGCCGCGGCTGGCCCAGCGGCCGGAGACCACGCCGCCGACCACGTACTCGGGCCGGAAGCGCCCGCCGCGGGCCCAGGCGTCCTGCCAGGCCCAGCCGTGGGCGACGTGGATCCGGGCCAGCTCCTTGTAGCGGATCAGCAGCTGGGCGGCCGGGTGGTCGATGCCCTTGAGCTCCCAGGAGCGGGTGGAGCCGAGCTGGATGCCGGCCTCGGCGAAGGCGCGCAGCACCTGGGTGTGCGAGTCGGGGTTGAACGGCTTGGCGCCGAGGGCCTGTTGGAGCTCGACGGCGAGTTCGGCGAGGCGCCGGGGCTGGGTGCCGGGGACGGTCGGGCGCGGGCCGAGCAGCTCGGTCAGCAGGTGGTCGTGGACGTCGGCGCGCCAGGGCAGGCCGTCGTGGGCCATCTCGGCGGCCGCCAGCGCGCCGGCCGACTCGGCGGCGACCAGCAGCCGGAAGCGCTGCCGGGCGGCCGGGTCGGCGATGGCGGCGATCCGCCGCTGCTGCTCGGCGTGCACGGCCACCACGGCGGCCAGCGGGTCGGCGCCGGGCGGCAGTTGCAGCCGGTCGGGGGCGAACAGGGTGTCCTGGCCGTCGTCCGCGTCGGCCAGGCCCGGTTCCGGCAGGTCGTCCGGGACGGGCAGGCCGCGCAGCCGGGACCAGGCGGCGCCGAGCGAGCGCGGCGCGCCGAAGCGGCCCTCGTGGCTCAGCAGCAGGGCCTCGACCAGCCGCAGGTCGTGGCAGCGGGCGAGCCGGTCGGGCAGCCGGGGCAGCAGCGGGGCGTACCCGGAGTCGGCGGCGGCCCAGACCCAGCGCGGCCCGGGCGGACGATCGCTCCCGGCGGCCTCCCGGGCGGCGACGGCGGCGGCGAGGTCGCGGACGGCCTCCGGCGGGCCGAGCGGCGCCCCGGCGTCGTCCAGCGGCTGGAGGCGGCCGCCGGGGCCGTGGGGGTCGGGCGCGAGGGCGGTTCTGGGGGCCACGGGGGCGTCTCCTCTCCGGCGGGCGGTCTGACGTGCGGGTGGGGTCACGGGCGTGCGGGTCGACAGGTCTGCGGCGTCGACGTTAACGGGTGGGGCCGACAATCGGGATCGGGGGCGTGTGGGCAGGGCGGATGACACCGCGTATGGTCGGCGAAATGACCGAGAACCCGTTCTTCACGCCCAGCCCCCTGGTCTACCAACTGCCGCCCTACGCCGAGATCCGGCAGGAGCACTACCTGCCCGCGTACGAGCGCGGGATGGCCGAGCAGCTGGCCGAGATCGCGGCGATCACCGACACCCACTCGACCCCCACCTTCGAGAACACCCTGGTGGCCCTGGAGCGCTCCGGCGAGCTGCTGAGCCGGGTGGACGCGGTGTTCCGCAACCAGTCCTCCTCCGACACCACCGAGCTGCTGGACGAGGTGGAGGCGACGGTGAGCCCGCTGCTCGCCGCCCACCACGACGCGATCCACCTGGACCAGAAGCTGTTCGCCCGGATCGAGGCGCTGTACGAGGCCCGGGCCGGTCTGGAACTCGACCCGGAGTCGCTGCGGCTGCTGGAGCGCCGGTACACCGCCTTCGTCCGCTCCGGCGCCCGGCTCGGCGCGGCCGAGCAGGCCCGGCTGCGCGAGCTGAACGCCGAACTGGCCGCGCTGGGCACCACGTTCCAGCAGAACGTGAACGCCGCCACCCGGGCCGCCGCGCTGGTCGTGGACTCCGCCGAGGAGCTGGCCGGGCTGTCCGAGGGCGCGATCGCCGGCGCCGCCGAGAACGCCAAGGTGCTCGGCCGTGAGGGCGCGTACGTGCTGAGCCTGAAGAGCACCTCCGGCCAGCCCGAGCTGGCCCAGCTCAGCGACCGTTCGGTGCGCGAGCGGCTGCTGGCGGCCTCGCTCGCCCGCGGTGGCGAGGCCAACGGCCCGCTGGCGATCCGGATGGCCGGGCTGCGCGCCGAGCGGGCCGCGCTGCTGGGGTTCCCGAGCCACGCCGCGTACGTGGTGGCGGACGAGACGGCCGGGACGGTGGAGGCGGTCTCCGGCCTGCTGGCCCGGCTGGTGGAGCCGGCCGTGGCCAACGCCCGCCGGGAGGCCGCCGAGCTGGCCAAGGTGGCGGCCGCGGACGGGATCGAGGAGATCGCCGCGCACGACTGGGCGTACTACTCGGAGAAGGTCCGGCAGGCCTCCTACCAGGTGGACGCGGCGGCGCTGCGCCCGTACTTCGAGCTGGAGCGGGTGCTGAAGGACGGGGTGTTCTTCGCCGCGAAGCTCGCGTACGGGCTGAGCTTCACCGAGCGGCCGGAGCTGACGGCGCACCACCCGGACGCCCGGGTCTTCGAGGTGTTCGAGGAGGACGGCGGCTCGCTGGGCCTGTTCATCGGGGACTTCCACGCCCGGGCGTCCAAGCGCGGCGGCGCCTGGATGGACGAGCTGGTCGGCCAGTCCGGACTGACCGGGCAGCGGCCGGTGGTGCTGAACAACCTCAACATCCCGCGGCCGGCGCCCGGCGAGCCGGCGCTGCTCAGCTGGGACGAGGTGCGCACGCTCTTCCACGAGTTCGGGCACGCGCTGCACGGGCTGTTCTCGGACGTCACCTACCCGCTGTTCGCGGGTACGGCGGTGCCGCGGGACTTCGTGGAGTTCCCCTCGCAGGTCAACGAGATGTGGATGGTCCGGCCGGAGGTGCTGGCCAACTACGCCCGCCACCACGAGACCGGGGAGCCGCTGCCGGCCGAGCTGGTCGAGCGGATGACGGCGGCCGAGGGCTTCGGGCAGGGCTTCCGGACGGTGGAGTACCTGGCCGCGACGCTGCTGGACTGGGCCTGGCACACCCTGCCGCAGGGCCACGAGGTCGCGGACGCCGGGGAGTTCGAGGAGCGGGCGCTGGCGGAGGCCGGGATCGCCTTCCCGGCGATCCCGCCGCGCTACCGCACGCCGTACTTCCAGCACATCTTCTCCAGCGGCTACAGCGCCGGGTACTACGCGTACATCTGGTCGGAGGTGCTGGACGCGGACACCGTGCGATGGTTCGAGACCAACGGGAAGTCGGTGCGGGACAGCGGTGAGCTGTTCCGGCGCGAGCTGCTGGCGCGCGGCAACAGTTCGGACCCGCTGGAGTCCTTCCGAGCGGTGGTCGGCCGGGCGCCGGAGACCGGGCCGCTGCTGGAGCGCCGGGGCCTCGCCTGATCGTCAGCGCGGTGTGAGTCCGACCGTCACCGGGGTGCCCGGACGGGCGTGCGGGAGCCGGATCCGTACGGTTCCCGCACGTCCGTCCGCGGGCTGTTCGACCTCGACGCGGGCGCCGGCGGGGGAGACGGCGACCTGGACGCCGGGCGGGAACGCGGTGGGCGGCAGCACGAGTTCGGTGCTGCGCCCGGTGCCGTCGGCCGTCCAGCGGACGGTGGCGCCGTCGGTGCGGACGTCGGTGCGGACGTCGGTGCCGGCGACGGCCACCGGGTACGGGCCGAAGGCGGGCTCGTCCCCGGGGGCCGGGTGCCCGGCCGGGTCGAGCGCGCAGTAGCCGCCGGTGCCGTGGCACCAGTACCACATCGTCCAGCCCTCGGCGAAGCCGTCCATCGCGGCGACCTGCCGGCGGACCAGCTGGCGGTTGCCCGGGGTGCGGGAGTCGGGCGGGCCCCACTCGCCGACCAGGACCGGCAGGCGGTTCGCCGTGGGGTAGCCGCTGATCGCGGCGGTGTACTGCTCCACGAAGCCGTCGGCCGGGTTCCAGTCGGCGCCGTTCTCCACCGCGGTGTCGTAGAAGTGCGGGGCGTAGCCGAGCCGGGGCGCGCCCGGGCGGGGGTCGGTGAAGCCGGGCAGCCGGGTGGGCACGCCCTGGCCGACCAGGACGGTCGGTTCGACGAACAGCCAGGCGCGGGAGTCGACCCGGCGTACGGCGGCGATCAGGCGGCGGTACATGTCGGCGAGCCGGCCCTGCTCCAGGGCGGCGGAGGCGGCGGCGAGCACCGCCGGGTCGCTCGGGTCGCCGTCCACCGGGCCGAACGGCTCGTTGAACAGGTCGTAGCCCAACAGGGAGCGGTGGCCGCGCAGTTCGCCGGCCAGTCGGGTGTAGAAGTCGGCCTGCCAGGCGCGCAGGTCGGGGTCGTCGTAGAGGTGGCGGAAGGCGGCCTGGACGGCGGGTTGGAAGTAGCCGGCGAACCAGTCGTTCGGGTCGGGGGTGAAGGGCAGGCCGTCGTCGCGGGTGGCCCAGGGCGGGATGCCGTTGGTGCCGCCGCCGAACCTCGGTCCGTAGACGTCCTGGTGGAAGTCGACCAGGACGAGCAGGCCCAGGCGGTCGGCCCAGCCGAGGAGTTGCTGCAGCCGGTGCAGTTCGGTGGGGTCGAGCCGGCCGCGTTCGGGCTCCAGCCTGGTCCAGGAGATCGGCAGTCGGAGCAGGGTGAAGCCTTGGGCGGCAAGGGACTTGAGGTCGGCCTCGGTGGCCTCGGCGTACTTGTCGAGGTTGAAGCCGTGCAGCTGGAGGTGCCGGCCCTGGGCGTCGGTGAGCGCGGTGCGACCGTCCGGGGCGGTGGCCGTTCCGGTGGGGAAGTGGTCCCGGTGCCCGTCGTGGGCCGAGGCCGAGGCTGGGGTGGCGGGGGCGTTCAGGGCCGCGGTGGCGGCGAGCAGCAGGGCAACGGCGGTGCGGCGCAGGCGCATCGGGGACCTCGCACGGCGGGGGGTGGGGGCCCTGATGATGCCCGCGGCGCCGGGGGTGGCACAAGGGTCGTGCGCGAAACGGAAGTTCGGCTCGCTGCGGCTCGGCTCGCTGCGGCTCGGCCCATGCCGGTCCGGCTCGCGGCGGTTCAGTCGGCGGCGGGCTCGGCCGGGGTGGGCGGCAGGACGGCGGTCGGCAGGTCCGCGGCGGCGGCCAGGCGGCCCCAGAGCAGGTCGGCGAGCGCCTGCACCATGCGGGTGCGCGAGCAGGGCTTGGTCTCCAGCCACCAGTCCCCGGCGGCCAGCACCATGCCGGTGATGCCCCGGCCCCAGGCCTCGGCGAGCAGGTCGCGGTCGGCGCCGAGGTCGATCTGGCTCTGCACGGCCCGGGTGATCTCCTCGGCGATCTGCCGGAGGGCGGGGGCCAGCGCGTTGCCGGCGCCGCTCGGGTCGCCGGGCTCGGGGTGGGTGAGCAGCCGGTAGACCTGCGGGCGGGCCTCGATTCCGGCGAGGTAGGTGTCCAGCACGTGTTCGACCCGGTCGCGGCGTTCCAGCGGTTCGGCCAGAGCGGCCCGGATCGCGGCCAGCAGCCCGCCGGTGTGGCGTTCGGTGAGGGCGCTGATCAGCCCGTTCCGGTCGCCGAAGTGCCGGTAGAGGATCGGCTTGGTGATGCCGGCCTCGGCGGCGATGGCGTTCATGCTGGCGCTCGGCCCCTCGCGCTGGATGACCCGGTCGGCGGCGTTGAGCAGCTGCTCGCGGCGGGGCTCTCGGGACATGCGCTGCTCCTCGGGATCGGGGCCGGGATCGGGTCTACGGGGTCTGCGGGGGCGTTGACACCGGTTACCAATCAGTAGCAGACTCCGACGATGTTACCCGAGGTAACACCCCGGTCGGCCGTACCCCTTCTTCGGAGGCATGCACCATGAGCAGCACGTTCTCGCTGGACCCGGGCGCGGACCAGCTCGCCGTACGCGACTGGCTGCACGGCTTCGCCGCCGACGTGATGCGCCCGGCCGCCGCCGAGTGGGACGAGCGCGAGGAGACCCCCTGGCCGGTCATCCAGGAGGCCGCCAAGCTGGGCATCTACTCGCTGGACTTCTACGCCCAGCAGTACTTCGACCCCTCCGGCGTCGGCATCCCGATCGCCATGGAGGAGCTGTTCTGGGGCGACGCGGGCATCGGGCTGTCCATCGTCGGCACCACGCTGGCCGCCGTCGCGGTGCTCGCCAACGGCACCGACGAGCAGATCGGCACCTGGACCCCGCAGATGTTCGGCACCCCGGACGACCTCAAGGTGGCCGCCTTCTGCTCCTCCGAGCCGGACGCCGGCTCCGACGTGGGCGCGCTGCGCACCCGGGCCGTCTACGACGAGGCCAAGGACGAGTGGGTGCTGAACGGCACCAAGACCTGGGCCACCAACGGCGGGATCGCGGCCGTACACGTCGTGGTCGCCAGCGTCGACCCGGAGCTCGGCACCCGCGGGCACGCCTCCTTCGTCGTCCCGCCGGGCACTCCGGGACTGAGCCAGGGTCAGAAGTTCAAGAAGCACGGCATCCGCGCCTCGCACACCGCCGAGGTGGTGCTGGACGGCGTCCGGGTGCCCGGCAGCTGCCTGCTCGGCGGCAAGGAGAAGCTGGACGAGCGGCTGGCCCGGGCCCGGGAGGGCGTCAAGCGCTCGGGCGGCAAGGGCAACGCGGCGATGGCCACCTTCGAGGCCTCCCGCCCCGCCGTCGGCGCGCAGGCGATCGGCATCGCCCGGGCCGCGTACGAGGTGGCGCTGGACTACGCGAAGACCCGGGAGCAGTTCGGCCGTCCGATCATCGACAACCAGGGCGTGGCCTTCCAGCTCGCCGACATGAAGACCCGGATCGACGCGGCCCGGCTGCTGGTGTGGCGGGCGTCCTGGATGGCCGTCAACAACCAGCCGTTCACCGCCGCCGAGGGCTCGATGTCCAAGCTGTACGCGGGCGAGACGGCCAAGTTCGTCACCGCGCAGGCGATGCAGATCCTCGGCGGCAACGGCTTCACCCGGGAGTACCCGGTGGAGCGGATGCACCGGGACAGCGCGATCTACTCGATCTTCGAGGGGACCAGCGAGATCCAGCGGCTGGTCATCGCCCGGGCGATCTCGGGGATGCCGATCCGCTAGGGCCTGTCTCCCGGCGGCTACCGGGCCAGCCAGAAGGTGAGCCCGGCGGTGACCGCGCCCACCACCGCGCCGACGATCGTCTGCGCGGTGGTGTGGTCCCGCAGCACCACCCGGGACCAGCCGATCACCGCGACCAGCGGGTAGAGCAGCAGCCACAGCGGGCCGAGCGCGATGCCGAGGCAGGTCACCGCGCCGCCGGCCACGGCGGTGTGCACGGAGACCTTCCACCAGACGGTGATCGCCAGGATCGGGAACAGCGAGGCGAACATCGCCGCGACCATCGCGGTCAGGTCTGCGGGGGCGTCCAACCAGATCATCACCGCGAAGCTGGTCAGCACCGAGCCCATGATGAAGGGGATGACGGTCAGCCGGCGCTGCCGGTGGCCGACGTGCCGGTCCTCCAGGGTGCCCTTGCGGATGCCGCGCTGGATGAACAGGGTCGGTATGACGGCGGCGAACAGCGCCGCGAAGGCGGCCCAGCCGAGGCCCGCCAGACCGTAGCGGAGGCCGCCGATCAGCAGGCAGATCGCGATGATCACGTTCTTCGGCTCGACGCCGTCGGTGACCCGGCGGGCCCAGGTCGTCCGGCTGGTGGGGGCGGTCGTGGCCTCGGTGGTCATCGGGGTCGCTGCTCCGGGTCGTAAGGGCGGTCGGCGGCTCGGTAGGGTCGTCGGCGGCTCGGCGCCGGTCGGATGATCGTACGTGAGCCGCCGGCGCCACCACCCGCCACTGCCCGTCCGGACCGGCTCAGAACCGGGGCGGGCGGCCCTCCAGGAACGCGGCCAGGCCCTCGTGCACGTCCGAGGCCTCCCGCGAGCGCCGCTCCCACGGCTCCAGCGCCTCGGCCGCCCGTTCGGCAGGGACGGCCAGCGCGGACTTCACCGCGCCGATGGTCTGGGTCGAGCGGGTGGTCAGCAGCCGGGCGAACTCCAGCGCGGCGGCGTCCAGTTCGGCGACCGGCAGGACCTTCTCCGCGAGGCCGAGCGGCAGCGCGTCCCGGCCGGACACCAACTCGCCGGAGAACAGCAGGTACTTGGCCCGGGCCGGGCCGACCAGCCGGGCCAGCCGCAGGGTCGGCACGGCCGGGTAGACCACGCCGAGCTTGGCCGGGGTGATCCCCAGCCGGGCGTTGTCGGCGACGAAGCGCAGGTCGCAGGCGACGGCCAACTGGCAGCCGCCGCCCACGCAGGCGCCGTGCACCACGGCGATCGTCGGGTGCGGGAAGGCGGCGAGCGCCTCCTCGGCGGCCACGTTGATCGCGTGGTAGGCGTCCGCGCGCTGCGGATCGCCGTACACCTCGGCGAGTTCGGTGATGTCCGCGCCGGCGCTGAAGGTGTTCCCGGCGCCGGTCAGCAGCAGGGCGCGCACGCCCTCCTGCTCGGCGATCTGCGCCAGGACCTTGGGCAGCGCCTGCCAGATCGCCAGGGTCACCGCGTTGCGGCGGTGCGGGCGAGCGAACTCCAGCACCGCGACGCCGTCCTCGCCGACGTAGGCGTTCAGGCCGTCGGCCTGGGCGGGCAGGGTGGAGCGGTCCCGCGTGAGCAGCGGCTGGTCCATGCGTGCCTCCGGTCGGTCGTGGTGCGCCCACTCTCTCAGGCGGCGCCGGCGCAGTAGTCGCCGAGGCCTTGTTCGACCAGGGCGAAGGCGCGGCGGGCCTCGGCGAGGGCGGCGGGCAGGGCGTCGGCGGCGCGCTCGCCTTCCAGCATCCGCCGGTGGTTGTCGCCGATCAGGGTCAGCCGGACGGCCAGCAGCTGGGCAGCGGCGACCCGGGAGGTCAGCTCGTCGTGGGCCGGGTCCTGGGCGGCCAGCTCCGCGGCGAGCAGGGACTGCGCGCGCCGGTCGAAGGCGGCGGTGGCGCGGATGGCCAGCGCCGGGGTCTGGTGGATCAGCCGGACCACGTCCAGCACCACCTGGTCGTCGTTCAGGCCGGTGGCCGGGTCCAGGCGCTCCAGCGCGGCGAGGAAGTGCTCGCGCAGCGCCGCGACCGCCGAGGTGCCCGGGACGCGGTCGCGCACCGCCCGGGCCGGCTCGTCGAGGTGCTGCTCCATCGGGCCCATGACCAGGTCTTCCTTGGTGGGGAAGTAGTTGAAGACGGTCATCTTGGACACCTCGGCGGCGGCCGCGATCTCGGCCACCGAGACCTGGTCGAAGCCGCGCTCGGCGAACAGCCCGATGGCCGCGCGGAAGATCCGGATGCCGGTCTGGATCTTCTTGCGCTCGCGCAGCGGGAGCGCGTCGAGGTCGCGGTCGGGGCCGAGGTCCAAGCCGGAGTGGGTCGCCATGGGCTGACTGTACCAGGATCAAAGGTTGACCAGGATGAATGATGATCCTGGATGAAAGATAAGCCGGGATGAAAGATTGGTCTGGCTGAAGAATTGACCGAGTCTAAGAATTCTGCCATGGTGGTGACGAGCCCGCCGGACCACGCCGGTCCGGGCCGAACTCCACCGAATCCGGGGGGACTTCCCGATGGCATCCGCCGCTCCGAACACACCCGCCCAGGCCGGCACCGGCCTGATGACGGAGGCCCAGCGCAGTCTGGGCATGCTGCTCTGCCTGGTCACGATCGTGCTGGCCGTACTCGACTCGAACATCGTGTCGGCGGCCACCGTGCCGATCGTCCGCGACCTCGACCCCGTCCACGGCGTCGACCGACTGCCCTGGCTGGTCAGCGCCTTCGCCCTGGCCGCCACCGCGCTGCTCCCGCTCTACGGCAGGCTCTGCGACGTCTACGGCGCCAAGCGGGTGCTGCTGGGCGCGCTCGGCACCTTCCTGCTCGGCTCGGCGCTGTGCGGGGCCGCGCAGTCGATGGGCCAGCTGATCGCCTTCCGGGCCGTCCAGGGCATCGGCGGCGGCGGGCTGATGAGCGTCACCATGGTGGTCATGGCCCACCTCCAGGACCCGGCGGAGCGTGGCAGCGGCAAGGGCGGCGCGATGGGCGGCATCGTCGCGGGCCTCGGCATGGCCGTCGGCCCGCTGGTCGGGGCGCTGTTCACCGACCACCTCAGCTGGCGCTGGATCTTCTACGTCAACCTGCCGCTCGGCCTGCTCGTGGTGGCCGGCGTCGCCCTGGTGGTCAAGCTGCCGCAGACCGTCCGCCGGCGCGGCCTGGACTTCCTCGGCGCCACCCTGGCCGCCGCCTTCGCCACCGGGCTGCTGCTGGTCACCGAGTGGGGCGGCAAGGACTACGCCTGGACCTCCCCGGAGATCCTCGGACTGTCCGCCGCCACCCTGGCCGCCCTCGCCCTCTTCCTGTGGCGCCAGGCCACCGCCGCCGAGCCGGTGCTGCCGCTCTCGCTGTTCCGGATCCCGGTCGTACGGATCGGCTTCGCCGTCCAGGGCCTGGTCGGGATGGGCATGATGGGCTCGATCGTCTACGTGATGATCTACCTGCAGCTCGCCCGGGGGATCGCCCCGACCACGGCCAGCCTCTACCTGATGCCGATGGCGGCCGGGATGACCGGGGTCGGCCTGCTGGCCACCCGGCTGATCGCCCGCGGCCACGCGCCGCGCACCTTCCTGGCGGCCGGCGCCGTCTGCGGGACGCTCGCCCTGGTGCTGCTCGGGTTCAGCGGGCCGGACACCCCGCTGTGGGCGGTGGGCGCCGAACTCGCCCTGCTCGGCGCCGGGTTCGGCCAGCTGATCGGGCAGCTGGTCACCCTGGTGCAGGACAGCGCCCCGCGCCACCAGCTCGGCGTGGCGACCACCGGCATCCGGTTCTTCCAGACCCTCGGCGGAGCGCTCGGCGCGGCGTTCTTCGGCAGCCTGCTGGCCCGGGTGTTCGAGGCCGGTGAGCCGGGGCGGCCGCTCGGGGCGGTCCGGGTGCTGACCGGTGCGGCCCGGGAGCACGCGGTGCGCAGCTTCGCGGACGCGGTGGACGTGGTCTTCCTGTCGGCGGGCGGGGTGATGGCGCTGGTGCTGCTGCTGGCGCTGCGGCTGCGGGCGACGGAGGAGGCGGCCTCCGAGGCCGCCGGGAAGCCGGTGCTGGCGGCCTGAGCCGACAGTCCGAGCGGGCGTCGGCGGACGCCAGGGGGAAGCGGGGCCCGGTGGACTGCGGGGGAGTCCACCGGGCCTTGCTGCTCGTGCCGGGCCCCGCTGCTCGTGCCGGGCCCCGCTGCTCGTGCCGGGCCTCGGCCCGCTCCGGTCGAGCCCGGTCCGGGGTCAGGCCTTGGCGGCGGCCCACTCCGAGGCCAGGATCGCCCAGATCTCCTTGTCGTGGCGGACCCCGTTGTGCAGGAACCACTCGCGCAGCACGCCGTCCCGCCGCATGCCGACCCGCTCGGCCACCGCCCGGCTGCGGGCGTTGACGGCCGAGCACCACCACTCGGCGCGGTGCAGGCCGCGGGTGACGAAGGCGTAGTCGAGCAGCTGCCGGACGGCGGCGGTGATCAGCCCGCCGCCCTCGCCGGCCGGCTCGGTCCAGGCGCCGATCTCGCAGTTGCCGCTCTTGGTGTCGAAGTGCACGAACATCACGCCGCCGACCAGCGTGCCGTCCCGCCAGATGCCGTAGATCCGGCGTTGGTCGGCGGCCTGGCCGTCGGCGTAGCCCTGCAGGGTGGCGCGGGCCGAGTCCAGGTCGGTGGAGCGGGTGGCCCACGGGATCCACGGGTCGGTGTGGGCCCGGGCGCGGTCGATGTGGGCCAGGAACTCGGGGGCCTGCCAGGGCTCCAGCGGGCGCAGTTCGGCGTTCTCGGCGAGCGGTACGGAAAACACGGGCGGGCCTTTCACGGGTGAAGCGTGAGCGGTCGGAATCCATTCATAACAAACGTTTGGTATGTACGATAGCCCCCATGACGCCAGCCCGTGGAGACCACGACGCCCGCCGCTCGGAAGTCTCCGAGGGGGTGTGGCGGGTGCTCTCCAGCAAGGGCTTCGAGGGGCTGACCCTGCGTGCGGTGGCCGCCGAAATGGGCGCCTCCACCGGGCTGTTGACGCACTACTTCCCGAACAAGCGGGCGCTGCTGAGCCACGCGCTGGAGGAACTCGACCGGCGCTCGCTGGTCCGGCCCCGGCGCACCGCACCCGTCGACGGCGCCCCGCCGCCGGTCGGACTGGCCCGGCTGCGGGCCGCGCTGCTCGACGTGCTGCCGCTGGACGAGGCGGCCGTGGCGGGCAACCGGATCTGGGTCGGCTCCTGGGACGTCGCCCTGGCCGACCCGGAGCTGGCGGCCGCGCACGCCGCCCGCTACGCCCGCTCGCGGGTGGCGCTCACGGCGCACGTGGCGGACGCCCAGCGGCTCGGGGAGCTTCCGGTCGGGGCGGACCCGGCCGGGCTCGCGGCGGGGGCGCAGGCCTTCGTACTGGGGCTGGTGGTGCAGGTGCTGTTCGCCCCGGCGGAGTTCCCGGCCGAGCGGCAGACCGCGCTGCTCGACGCCTACCTGGCGGGGCTGACGGGGTCGGTGGGGCCGGGGGCCGGCCGGGGCCCAATCGCCGCTTCCGGCGGGTCGGTTTAGCGCGGGGGCGGGGGATTCGCCCGGAATTCCGGGAGATTTCGCGGCGGGCATGACACGCATTGTCACGGCTTATGCGCGGTGGGTGCTGGATTACCCGGAGGTTCGAAACGACCACGGAAAGTGTTCATCGACGCGATGGCCTGCGGGAATTGCGGGGTGGTGCCCCCAGCAGGATTCGAACCTGCGACCTACCGCTTAGAAGGCGGGTGCTCTATCCGCTGAGCTATGGGGGCGGGACGGGCGGCGCCCGTGGCGGGCGTGACCGTGGCCGGGATCGGGCAGCGAGCGCTCGGGGCGCGCGTTGTCCGTCCCCGTACCTGGGGGTGGGGGTGGGGGTTGGTGGGCCCTCGCCCTGTCGGGGACAGGATAAGGGTGTTCAGTTCCCCGGCCGGGTGTGACGACACCGCCGTTGGTGTGTCGGTTCGGTGGAGCGGTCCGATAATCGCAGGTGAACGCCGTGAGTGCAGCGGTATGGCACTCTTCCGTGCCGGACGTTGTGCAGTCGTTACGGGGCTGCCTCCCCACCCGTTATGGATTCGGCACGGAGAATGTGCCGCCGCCGCCGCGGGTGGGGGCCGTATTCGGCTTGTGCCGGTCGGATGACGTGCGCGGACGGCGGCCGGTGCGGCTTCCGCCGCGCCCGGACGGGGGCGGCGATCTGCCGGTTTGTTGTCATGGCCGCGAAGAGATGGCTGCCTGGCGGTGTACGAAGGCTGAAATTCACCCCTGCGGGTGACGGCGGCTTTCCGTTGTGCCGAGTTATCCACAGGATTTCGGAACTCGGTGGCCGGGATTTCCCCCGGAGCGCACTCTCAACTCGCACCGCTCGATTCCGTACGGTGCATCGGCGAGAACGGAGAGTGTGCTGTGAGCGAGGCGCATGTGACGGTGCTCGGCAATGTCGCGACCGAGGTGACCTACGGGGAAACCGCCAACGGCGTGCCGATGGCGAACTTTCGGATCGGCTGCACGGAGCGCCGGTACGACCGCGAGCGGGCGTGCTGGGTGGACGGCGAGACACAGTGGCTGAGGGTGACGGCCTGGCGGGCGCTCGCGGTCAATCTGATCGGCTCGCTGGCCAAGGGGGACCCGGTGCTGGTGACGGGCCGGCTGCGGGTGCGGGAGTGGACGGAGGGTGAGGTGAGGCGCAGTCGGGCCGAGATCGACGCCAGGTCGGTCGGACACGACCTCACCCGCGGTACCTCGGCCTTCCGTTGGGCGACCGGGGTGCGCGGACAGCCGCCGGGCGGTGCCGGGTCGGCCGCGGCGGAGGCGGCGGAGAGGGTGGACGAACCGGTGCCGGGGTGGATCGCCAACGCGCTGGAGGCGCGCAGGGTCTCGGCGGTGGCCGCCGCGCCGCGGTTGTCCGAGTTGCCGCCGGGTGTGCGGTCGGTGACGGAGCAGCAGGAGGACATGTCCGAGGGGGAGAGGAGCAGTGAAGACCGGGCGACGCTGAGCTGACCGGTCGGTGACCTTCCCTGTCGACAAATGTGTTGATCGAGAAGGTTGTTGTGCCCGCACGTGCAATCTCGACCGGATAACAGAAAGTGGCGAGGTGATTCTGGTTGATCGTCAGCTTGTGTGGATCCTGAGGGGGTTGATAACGATACAGATACGGAATCGTCCTGATTTCGCATGGCGGTTTCGGGGCCCCTGGGGCTCAATAGGATTCGTCTGGTTCATACCCGCAGCAGTGCCACAGGGGGCACGCGCGGCACGGCAAGTCGGCGGGCTGCCCACTCGGTGTGGCCTGTCCCGGAGGGATCCCAGATGTTCAAGAGGCAGGGGCGGAGTCTGTCCCGCATAACCACTGTCATGCTCACGACCAGCGTCGCGCTGGGTGGAGGCCTGTTCGCGGCCGGTACGGCGGCCGCGGCGAACACCCCGACTTCGGGCGTGACCTCGGCGATCATCCAGCAGGACATGGTGTCGGAGACGGTCACCGTCAAGGGCAAGGGCGACGTCAACGCCGGTCTCTTCACCCTCAAGACGGACAGCGGTGTGCTGCAGACCTACTGCATCGACTTCGACAACCCGGTGTACACGGACAGCGGCGCCGAGTACCACGAGGCGGACTGGGGCGCGAGCTCCCTCGCCGCCAACGCGAACGCCCCGATGATCCGGTGGATCCTGGACAACTCCTACCCGCACGTCAACCTGACGGCGCTCGCCGCGGCCATCAAGGTCGACGGTCTGACCCCGGAGCAGGCCGCCGCGGGCACCCAGGCCGCGATCTGGAAGTTCTCGGACAGCAAGGAGGTCACGCTGCCCGATGACAACGCCACGAAGCTGCGCGACTACCTGATCGGGAGCAACAACAAGGGCATCGCCGCCGAGCCGAAGCCCTCGCTGACGCTCACCCCGGACTCGGTCTCCGGCAAGTCCGGCAGCAAGCTCGGACCGTTCGTCCTCAACTCCAGCGCGGGCGAGGTGAAGCTGGCCGTCGCCGGCGCGGCCGCCGACAAGGCCAAGCTGGTCGACAAGGACGGCAAGCCGGTCGGCGCCACCCTGGCCGGTCCGATCGCCAAGGACACCCAGCTGTTCCTGGACGTGCCGGCCGGTACCCCGGACGGTGCGGTCACCCTCAACGCCAGCGCCTCGACCGTCGTGCCCAGCGGCCGGGTCTTCATGACCGGTGTGGACAAGTTCGGCAAGCACAGCCAGACCATGATCCTGGCCAGCTCCGACCAGCTGAGCGTCGCCGCCGCCGCCAAGGCCACCTGGAAGCAGGGCAAGGGCGCGCTGATCGACAGCAGCGCCAAGGTCGAGTGCGCCAACAACGGCGTGCGCGTCTCCGTCACCAACAGCGGTGACGAGGCCGGTGCCGTCACGGTCGGCTCGCAGCAGGTGACCGTCCAGCCGGGCAAGACCGAGACCGTGCTCGTCAAGGTCGCCGAGAAGGCCGAGTACAAGATCGCCGTGGCCGGCCCGAACGGCTACGCCAAGACCTTCACCGGCGTCCTGGACTGCAAGGTCGGCGTGACCCCGACCGGCGCCCCGACCACCCCGGCCCCCACCGGCACCACCACCGCCACCCCGACCTCCTCCCACTCGGGCACCCCGAGCGCCGGTGCCGCCCAGCCGGCTCCGTCCACCACCAGCGCTGCCCCGGGCACCGGTGGCCTGGCCCAGACCGGTGCCGACAGCAACACCCCGCTCCTGGCCGGCGTCGCGGGCGCCCTGGTCGTGGCCGGTGGCGCCGCGGTCTTCTTCCTGCGCCGTCGTGGTCGCCACGGTCGTACCACCGCCTGAACCGCCTGAGCGGGCCGGGGGAGTCGACCTCCTGAGGCCCTGAGCAGCGGAACCGGCCCGGCTCCCCGCGATCGATGCGGGGAGCCGGGCCTTCGCCGTTCCCGGGGCCGGGAGAAGGGGCGCCGGATCCGGGGAGGTGGCCGGGCACCGGGAGGGGGAGGCGGGCCGGACGGCTGGAGGACGGCGGGCCGTGATCGGGGATACCCCGGTGGGTCACCTGGGCGGTTCGGGGGTTCGGGCCGGGTGCGGCACAATGGAAGGCTGCAAGCCGAACTACTCCCGACGACGCCGGAGCGATCTCACGTGGCGGAATACATCTACACGATGCGCAAGGTGCGCAAGGCTCACGGAGACAAGGTCATCCTTGACGACGTGACGCTCAGCTTCCTCCCCGGAGCGAAGATCGGCGTCGTGGGCCCCAACGGTGCCGGTAAGTCCACCGTGCTGAAGATGATGGCCGGCCTGGAGCACCCCTCCAACGGCGACGCCTTCCTCTCGCCCGGCTTCACCGTCGGCATGCTGCTCCAGGAGCCCCCGCTCGACGAGTCCAAGACGGTCCTGGAGAACGTCCAGGACGGCGTCAAGGAGATCAAGGGGAAGCTCGACCGCTTCAACGAGATCGCCGAACTGATGGCGACCGACTACTCGGACGCCCTGCTCGACGAGATGGGCAAGCTCCAGGAGGAGCTGGACCACGCCGAGGCCTGGGACCTGGACGCCCAGCTGGAGCAGGCCATGGACGCCCTGGGCTGCCCGCCCGGCGACTGGCCGGTCACCAAGCTCTCCGGTGGTGAGAAGCGCCGCGTCGCGCTCTGCAAGCTGCTGCTGGAGGCCCCCGACCTGCTGCTGCTCGACGAGCCCACCAACCACCTGGACGCCGAGTCGGTGAACTGGCTGGAGCAGCACCTGGAGAAGTACAAGGGCACCGTCGTGGCCGTCACCCACGACCGGTACTTCCTGGACAACGTCGCCGAGTGGATCCTGGAGCTCGACCGCGGCCGCGCCTACCCGTACGAGGGCAACTACTCGACCTACCTGGAGACCAAGCAGTCCCGTCTCAAGGTCGAGGGGCAGAAGGACGCGAAGCGCGCCAAGCGCCTCAAGGAAGAGCTGGAGTGGGTCCGCTCCAACGCCAAGGGCCGCCAGGCGAAGTCCAAGGCCCGCCTCGCCCGTTACGAGGAGATGGCGGCCGAGGCCGACAAGATGCGGAAGCTGGACTTCGAGGAGATCCAGATCCCGCCGGGCCCGCGTCTGGGCAGCGTCGTCATCGAGGTCGAGAACCTCTCCAAGGCCTTCGGCGAGAAGATCCTGATCGACGACCTGAGCTTCACCCTGCCGCGCAACGGCATCGTCGGCATCATCGGCCCGAACGGCGCCGGCAAGACCACGCTGTTCAAGATGCTCCAGGACCTGGAGACCCCGGACGCCGGCAAGGTCAAGGTCGGCGAGACCGTCAAGATCAGCTACGTCGACCAGTCGCGCGCCAACATCGACCCGAAGAAGACCCTCTGGGAGGTCGTCTCCGACGGTCTGGACTGGATCAACGTCGGCCAGGTCGAGATGCCGTCCCGCGCCTACGTGTCGGCCTTCGGCTTCAAGGGCCCGGACCAGCAGAAGCCGGCCGGTGTGCTCTCCGGTGGTGAGCGCAACCGCCTGAACCTGGCGCTGACCCTCAAGCAGGGCGGCAACCTGCTGCTCCTCGACGAGCCCACCAACGACCTGGACGTCGAGACCCTGTCCTCGCTGGAGAACGCCCTGCTGGAGTTCCCCGGCTGCGCCGTGGTCATCTCCCACGACCGCTGGTTCCTGGACCGAGTGGCCACCCACATCCTCGCCTACGAGGGCGACAGCAAGTGGTTCTGGTTCGAGGGCAACTTCGAGTCGTACGAGAAGAACAAGGTCGAGCGGCTCGGCGCCGACGCGGCCCGTCCGCACCGGGCCACCTACAAGAAGCTGACCCGAGGCTGACATCCAGCTGTCACGACGGCCCGGCAGACTGCCCTCCGGGGCGGTCTGCCGGGCCGCGGCCCGTCGCCGGTCCATGACGACGGGCGACCGGACACCGAGGAGAACACCCGTGGCTCGCCACATCTACGCCTGCCCGCTGCGCTGGTCCGACATGGACGCCTTCGGGCACGTCAACAACGTGGTCTTCCTGCGCTACCTGGAGGAGGCCCGGATCGACTTCATGTTCACCCAGGCCGCCGAGGCCGGTGCCGGGGAGTTCGCGGGCGGCTCGGTGGTGGCCCGCCACGAGATCGACTACAAGCGCCCGCTGGTGCACCGGCCGGAGCCGGTCACCATCGAGACCCGGGTGACGCACATCGGCGGCGCCTCGCTGACCGTGTCCTACGACATCAAGGACGTCCACCCGGACGGCTCCGAGACGGTGTACGTCCGGGCCTCCACCGTGGTCGTCCCCTACGACCTGGCCGAGGGCCGGCCACGCCGGATCTCGCCGGTCGAGCGGGAGTTCCTCTCCCGTTTCATGGACGAGGCCCCGGCCGTCGCGGCAGTCTGAAAGTCCCACCCCGCACGATCGAACCCCACGACGATTCGAGCTGAGCCGCGTTGACCATCACCGCCCGCCTCGCCCTGACCGACACCGGCGAGGCCGCCGACCTCTCCGCCTTCCTGCTGCGCCTGTTGCGCTTCGACAAGGCGGCGGCCGTGCGGCTGCGGGCGGTGGCCCCGGACGGGGACGACGGCGTGCTGGCGGTTTTCGGGCGGCTGCCGCTGGGGACCTCGGGCGCGCTGGCGATCCGCACCGCCCGGCTGAGCGGCCTGGCGGAGCCGGTCGACCTGACGGTCTCGGCCGGTCAGCTGCTGGACGGCGTGGACGCCGAGGCGGGCACCGTGGCGCTGCCCGCGCCGGTGACCGGCCCGGCCTGGGCCGGGCTGCTGCCGCCGAAGGCCGGCTGGCGGCCGGTCGGGGCCCCGCCGGCGGCCGAGGTGTACCCCGAACTGATGGCCGGGGTGAGGGAGTTCCGCGAGCGCAGCGAGGCCGTCCCGGCGCACCACCGCACCCGCGAGGTGCTGGACCGGCTGGCCGACGAGATCTGGTCCCGCCCGGTCGGCGCGCTGCCGGAGCTGCCGCTGCGCGCGGTGCACGCCGCGTACGTGATCGGCTTCCTGAAGCCCGGCGCCCCGCTCACCGTGCACCGGGCGGGCGGTTGGCTGCGGCTGAGCGCCCCGGCGGGTTCGGTGGTGGTGCGGACGGTGGCCGCGCCGGGCGCGGGGCTGGGGCTCGGCCCGGCCCGGTGACCGGGTACGGCGGTTCGGTGTACGGCGGTTCGGTGTACGGCGCGTCCGGTGTGCGGCGGCTCAGCCCGGGGTGTTGATCATCGACGCGGCGGCGTACGTCAGGTAGTCGAGCAGCTGCCGCTCGTGCTCGGCGGGCAGCTCCAGGCTGTGCACGGCCGCGCGCATGTGGGTCAGCCAGGCGTCGTGCGCGGCCTTGTCGACCTTGAACGGCGCGTGCCGCATCCGCAGTCGCGGGTGGCCGCGGTGGTCGCTGTAGGTGCGCGGGCCGCCCCAGTACTGCATCAGGAACAGAGCCATCCGTTCCTCGGCCGGGCCGAGGTCCTCCTCGGGGTACATCGGCCGCAGCAACTCGTCCTCGGCGATGCCCTCGTAGAAGCGTCGGGTCAGGAGCCGGAAGGTCGGCTCACCGCCGACCTGGTCGAAGAAGGTCTCCTCGCTGAACGTGTCTCGCCGGATCTCTGTCACCCGACCATGGTCGCAGACGCAGGCTGAACGGTACACCGGGACCAAAGGCGTACGACCGTTGCTGAGAGCAGCTGTCGTCTCTCAGCAATCCGGGCGTTTTCCGCCCGGAAGGTCCGTAGCGGTGTCACCAGAGCGCGAGCTGCGCTGTGGTGTCCTGATGACGGTCTCCCGTTTCCTTCCGCCGCTGGCGCGGCAGGGTTGCACCACCTGCCCGCCCCGCCCCGGCCCGGCCTTGCGGCCGAGACGGGTGGCGCGGGTCTTGCGGGAGGCTCCACGGGGTTTCGGCGACGTTCAGGTCCTCGATCACCACCGTGCCGTACTCGGTGGTGATCGTCGTGGTGAGCTTGTGGAGCGCATCCATGCGCAGGTTCGCCACCCGGTGGTGGACGCGGCTCGAACTTTCGCACTGAACACCCCCCCACCTGAACGAGAGCGACAATCACGGCGACCCCAACAGCCACCACTGACATTGATGAGCCGTGTGCAGGGCCCGGCAAGTGGCACGGGGGAGCGGATCGGTGGGCAACACCGATCCGCTCCCCCGTGCCGGTTCAACTGGGAAGGTCCTAGGTCAGGCGTCTTCCCACTTGAACAGCTTCCAGGCGATGCCGGTGAGAACGGCCGCGAAGAGCAGCAGTCCGCCCATCGTCGGCAGGGCGTCCATCACGCCGCCACCGCGGGTCAGCACCGACTGGGCGGCCGTCACCAGGTGCTTCAGCGGCATGACCTGCGAGACGGTCTTCAGCCAGCCCGGGGCGCCGTCCAGCGGGAAGAACGAACCGGACAGGAAGGACATCGGCAGCACGATGAGCTGCGAGATGCCGTTGGCCGCCTCCTCGGTCTTGGCGACCGAGCCGGCCAGCAGGCCGATCGACATGAAGGCGAGCGTCGCGCAGGCCACCAGCGGGAGGACCAGCCACCAGTTGCCGGTGAGCTTGAGCCCGAAGAAGCTCGTGGCGACCACCAGGAAGACGGTGGTCTGGAGGAAGGCGGTCAGCAGCGAGACCACGATCCGGGAGCTGACGACCGTACCCGCGCTGATCGGGGCCAGCCGCAGGCGCCGCAGCACCTTGGACTTGCGCCAGCCGACCAGGGTCAGCGCGGCGCCGAACACGGCGCCGGTGGCGACGGCCCAGCCGAGCAGGCCGGGGGTGAGGAACTGGATCGGCTTGAGCGACTGGTCCTCGACCTGCTGGGCGTCCACCACGTAGGCCGGCTTCTGGCCGGTGGCCGCCTGGTTGGCGCTCTGCACCACCGAGTTGACGATGCCCTGGAGCGCGCCGGCGCGGACCGTGTCGGCGGCGCTGAAGCGCAGCTCGACCTTGCCGTCCGGGCCCTGCATGATCATCGCGTCGAAGTCGCCCTTGCGGACCTTCTGCAGCGTTCCGGCCTCGTCGTCGGTGCGGGTGATGGTGAGGACCTTGTCCAGCTCGGTCCGGCCCTCGCCCTGCATCGAGTCGAACAGCTTCACCGCGCCGACCTGGGCCACCTTGGCGTGCGGGCTGTTGTTGCCCTTGGCCACGCTGCCGAAGAAGACCAGGAACACCAGCGGGAAGAGCAGGATGAAGAAGGTCGCGGTGCGGTCCCGCTTCATGCCGAGCAGCATCGCGCGGGACAGGCTCCAGAACGCGCTGACCCGCTCCTGCCCGCCGGCGGCGCCGGCCGAACCGCCGCGCGGGGCGGGCACCTTCGGCTCGGTGGAAGTGGAGACGGTCATGCGCGGAACTCCCGTCCGGTCAGCTGGAGGAAGACGTCCTCCAGGGTGGCGCCGCGCACCTCTAGGCCGCGCAGCGCGTTCTGCTCGGCCAGCACGCTGAGCACCGGGGCCGGGTGCCGGGTCGAGACGGAGAGCGAGACGGTGTCGTCCTCCAGGGTGGCGACGTCGGCGCCGACCGCGGCGAGCAACTCGCGGGCCCGCTCGACCGGCAGCTGGCCGGAGGCCACGCTGATCCGGACGGTGTCGTCGATCTCGCGGATCAGCGCCGCCGGGGCGCCGGTGTGCAGGATCTTCCCGTGGTCCATGATCGAGACCCGGTCGCAGAGCACCTCGGCCTCGTCCAGGTAGTGGGTGGTCAGGACGACGGTGCGGCCCTCGTTGTTGATGTCCCGCAGGAGGTCCCAGAGGTTGCGCCGGGACTGCGGGTCGAGGCCGGTGGTGGGCTCGTCCAGGAAGACGAGCTCCGGGTCGTGCGCCAGCGCGCAGGCGATCGACAGGCGCTGCGCCTGGCCGCCGGACATCTGGTCGGTCAGCGTCTCGGTCTTGTCGGCGAGGCCGACCCGCTCCAGCATCGCATCGGCCCGCTTGGGACCGACCCCGTAGAACGACGCGAAGGTGCGGATGGTCTCACGGGCCGTCAGTTTCCGGAAGAAAGCCGAGGCCTGGAACTGCACGCCGATGCGCGGCAGCAGTTTCGGATTGCGCGGCCAGGGAGCCATCCCCAGCAGCTCGACCCGACCCTCGTCGGGCTTGCGGACCCCTTCCAGGATCTCCATTGTGGTGGTCTTCCCGGCCCCGTTGGGGCCCAGGATCCCGTAGAACTCGCCGGCCTCGACGGTGAAGGACACCCCGTCGACGGCCTGCACATCCCCGTACCGCTGACGGATGCCGTCAGCGGATATAGCTGCAGTCATGTGCCCTGAGAATAGGGCTTTCGGTGCGTCTTGTGCACACCCGGGACGTGAATTTGGGGATTTGCTGAGGAAGCCGGAAGAAAGCCGGGCCGGGCGAAATGTTGAATTCCGCCCGGCTCGGACCGAGTTGTGGCTGATCCACCATCAACAGGGCATTCAGGCGCGGTGCACCGTGATCGTCGTCCAGGCGCCGATGTGGATCCGGTCGCCGTCGTTCAGCGGTACGGCGGTGTGCGGGGTGATCGGTTCCGCGCCGCCGTTCACGGTGGTGCCGTTGGTGGAGTCCTGGTCGACCAGTACCCAGTTGCCGTCCGCCTGCTCGGCGAGCAGCGCGTGCTGGTGCGAGGCGCCCGGGTCCTCCGGCGGCACCGACAGGTCGATCTCCGGGACGGTGCCCCGGTGCTGGCTGCGCCGGCCGATCCGCAGCTGGCCGCGGCCGGTCAGCGGGATGCGGCGCTCGGGGCAGTACGGCGGGAAGAACAGGCCGGCCGCCTCGGGACCGCTGCGGGCCATCATCTCGGTGAAGTAGTCGCGGTCGGCCGAGACCACCGCGATCCAGTTGGACCGGACCGGCTCCGCCGGGGCGGCCTCCGGCTGGGGCTGCTGCACCGGCGGGGCGAGGTGGAAGGACGTGCCGAAGTCGCCGCCGCGGTTGTTCGGGCCGGGGCCGGCCGGCTGGGCGTACACCGGGCCGGAGTCCTCGCGCACCGGCGCCTCGGGGAAGGCGCCCTCCGGCATGGGCCCCTCCTGCCCGTTGGCGGGCAAGGAGGGAGGGTAGCCGTAGGTGTGCGGGTACTCCGGCTGCGGAGGCGCCGGAGGCTGCGGCTGCTGGGGGGCGACCGGGGCCTCGGGAGGCAGGACGGTGCCGCCGTAGGCCGCCGGGATGTTCAGCGGCGGGGGCTGGGCGGGGCCGGGTGCGGGTGCGGGCGCGGGTGCGCCGGCGGCCGGGGTCTGGCGGCGCGAGGGCGTGGACAGCTCGTAGTCGTAGCCGCACTCCTCGCAGAACCGGCCGGTCTGCGGGCTGCGGCAGATCGGGCAGACGGCCAGGCCCTCGGTGAGGCCCTGCGGCGCGCCCGGCGGCACGGTCCCGGGGGGCGGGTAGCCGCCGGGAGGCGGTACGGCGCCGGGCGGCGGGAAGGCCCCGGGCGGCGGGAAGGCGCCAGGGGGCGGGAAGGCACCGGGCGGGGGCGGCGGGACCGCGCCCGGAGGCATCGGCGGAGGCGGCGGCGCGCCGAAGGACGCACCGCCGTGCTGCGGGTGCCCGGCGGGTGCGCCGGGCGCGGGGTCGCCGCCGGGCGCACCCGGGTAGCCCCCGTGGGCGCCGGGCGGCGGGACCGGCGGGGTCATCGGGAAGCCGCAGAAGTCGCACCAGTCCTCGGCCTGCGACTCGTGGCCCCTCGGGCAGATCGGCATCAGGTCCCCCTCGTTTCGGGCCGGCACGGTGCGGCGTCGCGCCGGGCGGCCGGCCCGATCACGTCTTCAGCGGTCACTTCTTCACACGTACCGTCTTGGTCGACCGGGTCTCAAGGGTCATCGAGTCGGCCTCGCTCACGTTCTTACGGAATCGAACCGTACCCTCCTTCGGGTCCACCACGTCCACCACCTTCTGCAGCAGCTTGTAGGTGCCCTCGTTCCCGGTCGCGTGCGCGATCCGGACGGCGGCGCCCAGCTTGGCGGTGGCGGTGTCGGCGTCCCCGGCGCGGTGGGCCTCCAGGCCCTCCTGGATCGAGGAGGCGAGCTCGGCCTGCCCGGTGTAGTGGGCGACCTGCGGGCTGATCCGGGTGGAGGAGGCCAGGTCGTCGGTCCAGACCGCCTTGACCAGGCCCTGGGAGAGCACCTCGGGGGTGCCGCCGCCGACCTGCGGGGGCAGCACCAGGCTGACCCGGGCAGCGAGCATCTCGTTGCCGACCGCGGCGGCCGGGACCTCGACGCAGACGTGGTAGTCGCGGCTCTCGTCGCCCCAGGAGCCGGTCGGGTAGTCGCCGGCCCGGGGGCCGGCCTCGGCGCGGCGGGCGGTCAGGTCCTCGACCGCGGGGGCGACCTGCTTGACGAACTTCACGGTGGCGTTGGCCGGGGTCCAGATCCGCAGGGCGACGTCGGCGACCTGCTTGCCCATCGCGCCGGCCATCATCGAGCGGAAGTCCTCGGCCAGGCCGGAGGGCTCGGCGACGATGTCGACGGTGCCGAGCAGCGCCGAGGAGATGGTGCGCAGCTCGTCGATCCGCCAGTCGGTGCCGACACCGCGGCAGTCGGCGGTGAAGTGGCCGGTGACCCGCTCGATGTTGCGGGCGAGGTCCGCGGCCGACTCGTGCTCGTTGTTGCCGTCGGTGAGCAGGATGGCGTGCCGGATGGCGATGTCGCGGCGGGTGAGGAAGAGCTTGTCGGCCTTGGCCAGCCAGGTGCCCATCGCGGTGCCGCCGGCCGCGGTGAGGCGGCGCAGCGCCTCCTTGGCCTGGTCGCGGGTGCTGGGCGAGGCGGTGGCCAGGGTGCCGTCGCCGGGGAAGATGTCGCGGGCCTCGTGGGTGCCGGCCACCACGGCGAAGGCGGTGCCGTCGCGCAGGGCGTCGATGGCGGCGGCGGTGGCCTCGCGGGCACCGTTGATCTTGGTCTTGGGATAGTCCATCGAGCCCGAGCAGTCGACCAGGATCACCACGGCCGCGTTGGCGTCGGCGCCCTGGGCGGCGGCGTCGGTGAGGCCGAGCGGGCGGCCGCCGGAGGTGCCGCCGCCGGTGGCGGTGACGGTGACGATGGCGTTGACCTCGCGGGCGCCGTCGGCCAGGTACTCGTTCTGGAAGATCTCCACGTCGAACCTGGGCAGGTTCGGCTTCGCCAGTGTTGCCATGGGGCGGTCGGCTCCCGTCGGGTGAGGGGTGGATGTGATCAGGTCGGTGGGTGGTCCGGCGGTCCGGCGGTCCGGCGGTCCGGCACTCCGGCACTCCGGTGGACCGGGGGCCGTCGGGCCGGGCGTGGCCGGGCCGGTCAGGCCGTCGGCGGCTGCGGCGGGACGGGCGGCAGGGGCGGGGCGGCGGGCGGCGCCGGCGGTGCGGGCGGGACCGCCGGGACCGCCGAGGGCGCCGTCGGAGGCGCGGGCGGAACCGGCGGCGCGGGCGGCGCCGGGGGCAGCGGGGCGGCGGGGGAGCCGATCACCGGCAGGTTCGGGAGGGTCGGCTCGTAGTCCTCGTAGTCCTCGTCGTCCTCGGGCGCCCGGGCGGCGGCCGGAACGATGATCGGCAGGTCGAGCGCGGTGGGCGTCTCCTCGACCTCCTCGGCGCCCCTGACCTCGTTGACAGCAGTGGTGGGCGGGTCGATCGGGAGCACGGCGACGGTGATGTTGTCGTGGCCGCCAGCCGCGACCGCGAACTTCACCAGGGTCTGGGCCGCCGCGAGCGGTTCGGTCCGGGCGTCCGGGCGGACGTAGTACGCCAGGTCGGTGGCCGCCTCGGCGTAGTTCCACAGGCCGTCGGTGCAGATCAGCAGCACGCCGGGGACGTGCGGGGTGAAGTCGAGGGTGTGCGGCACGATCTCCTCGGCGTCGGCGCCGAGCCAGCCGGTGATGGCGTGGGCGCGTGGGTCGGAGTAGGCCTCGGCCTCGCTCATCAGCCCGGCCTCGACCATCCGGGCCGCCCAGGAGTCGTCCTGGGTGAGCCGGAAGGGTTCGGCGGCGGCGCGGTCGTCCGGGATCCAGTAGGCCCGGGTGTCGCCGACCCAGCCGATGGTGACCCGGCCGCCGGCCGCGATGGCGCTGACGTAGGTGCAGGCGGGGGCGTTGAGGTCGGGGCGGGCCGGGCCGGCGCCGTCGGTGGCGAGGTCGGCGACGGCCTTGGCGGCGTCGGCGATGGCGGCGCGCATCGCCTCGTTCGGGTTCCGGCCGGCCTCCAGGGAGGTCAGCAGGGACTCCGAGGCGGCGTCGACGGCGGTCTCCGAGGCCTCGTCAGGGCGGTCGGAGGAGGAGACGCCGTCGCACACCACGGCGACCACGACCGGCTCGCCGCCGGGCAGCGAGCTGGCGGCGACGGTGAAGGAGTCCTCGTTGCGGTGGTGGCGCACGCCGCGGTCGCTGACCCCGGCGACGCCCGCGAGGGCCTTCTCCATGTGGTCGCGGGGGCGCGGCTGGGCGCTGCCGCAGCCTTCGCAGTAGCCGTCCTCGGTGACCTGCGCCTGCCCGCAGGTCACGCAGACCGGCCCGCGCTGCGGCGGGACGGCCCCACCGCGGGCGGCGGCCCAGCTGGCGGGCATCGAGCCCGGGGCCGCCCGGCCGTCCCGGCCGGTCCCGCAGCGCCCGCAGAAGGCGTCCTCCGGCTCCATCGGCTCGGAACAGCTCGGGCACTCGGTCTGCTGCGGCATCGGCTACACCCACGTCCTGGGGCGGGCCCGGTTGGCCCGTTCCACCATCTCGATCCTGGTCTCGGCCCGGTCGGCCAACCGGGCGAGTACCCGGTAGGACTGTTCCAGGGCGAAGCGCAGTTCCCGCTCCACGGCGGGTCGTCCCAGCACCACGGTGGCGCCGGCCTGCTGGGCGCCCGCGGAGCCGGCCATGACCCAGCCGAGGGCGGCGCCGAGCACCTCGACGGAGAGCTCCTCGCGGCGGCGGTCGTCGAGGCGCAGCGCGGTGAGCTGGTCGGAGCCGGCGGCGAGGTCGGTGGCGAGCGGGTCGGTGGTGGGGCGTTCGCGCAGCCGGGCGCGGACGGCGGCGATCCGGGCGGCGGTGTACTGGCTGGAGGTGGCCGGGACGGACTCCAGCACGCGGACGGCGCCGGGCCGGTCGTCCTCGGAGAGGCGGACCCGGGCGAGGCCGAACGCGGCGCTCAGGTACGAGTGGTCGGTGGCCCACACCAGGCGGTAGAACTCGGCCGCGTCGCCGGCGTCGCCGAGGAGTTCGGCGCAGATGGCCAGGGCCAGCTTGGGCGCGGCCTCGCCGGGGAAGGCGTCGTAGACGGCGTCGAAGGCCTCGGCGGCCGCCCGCAGATCAGTTTCACTGCCGTTCTCGGCAGCCCCCACCAGGGCGACCAGGCCGCGGTACCAGACCACCCGCCAGTCGTCGGGGTGGTCCTTCTCCAGCTCGGCCAGCTCGTTCACGGCCATGCCCTGGCGGCCGAGTTCGAGCAGGGCGCGCAGCTCGCGCAGCCGGCTCTCGATCGAGACGGCGGGGGCGCCGCCCAGTGCGGCGAGCGCCTCCTCGGGGTCGGTGGCGAGCAGGGTGGCGAGGAAGCCGGCGTTGGGGTCCCCCGGGTCGACCCGGGGGACGGGCAGGGCGAGGGCGGCGGCGGACGGGTCCAGTGCGGTCACCCGCAGCTGGCCCAGCTGGTCGGTGGGCAGCACCAACTCGGTGTCCACGACGCGCAGTTCCGGGCCGAACAGGGTGGAGGGCGCGGGCCGGGGCCGGTCGTCCTGGAGGGCCAGGACCTCCCGCAGCACGCCGGTGAGCTGGTCGGCCATCTCCTCGGCGGAGGAGAAGCGGCGGGCCGGGTCGGGGTCGGTGGCGCGGACCAGGAAGCGGTAGTACGACTCGTACGTGGCGAAGACCTCGACGTCCTCGGGGCCGGGCAGCGAGTCGCGGTAGGCGGTGCTGTAGCCCTGGAAGTCGAAGGTGAGCACCGCGAGGGTGCGGGCCACGGTGTACAGGTCGGAGGCGGGGGAGGGGCCGTGGGTGGCGATCTCGGGGGCCTGGTAGCCGACGGTGCCGTAGATCGGGCCGTCGTGGTCGAGCCGGCAGACCGCGCCCATGTCGATGATCTTGAGCGCGTCGCCGCTCTGGATCACGTTGTCGATCTTGAAGTCGCAGTAGATCAGGCCCCGGGCGTGCAGGTACCCGAGCGCGGGCAGCGCCTCCAGCGCGTACGCGATCGCCACCTCCACCGGCAGCGGCTCGCGCCGGCCGTCCGGGGTGCGGCGGTCGTTGGCGATGTCCTTGAGCGACTTGCCGCCGACGTACTCCATGACGATGTAGCCGTCGGTGGAGCCGGAGTCGATGTCCAGGTGCTCGGCGAAGTTGATGATCCGGACGATGTTCGGGTGGTCCACCTCGGCCAGGAAGCGCCGCTCGGCGACGGCCGCGGCGAGCGCGTCCTCGTCCCCGGTGTTCAGCAGGCCCTTGAGGACGACCCACTTGTCGTTGACCCGGCGGTCCACCGCCAGGTATATCCAGCCGAGCCCGCCGTGCGCCAGGCAGCCGACCACCTCGTACTGCCCGCCGACCAGGTCGCCGCGGCGCAGTTTGGGGGTGAAGGAGTACGGCGTGCCGCACTTGGTGCAGAAGCCGTCCGGGCGGCCCGGCCGGCCGTTCTTCTCCCGGCCCACCGGCGTCTCGCACTTGGCGCAGAAGCGCTTGCGCTCGGGCACCTCGGGGTTGGCCAGCACCGCCAGCGACGGGTCGGCCGTCTCCACGGTCGGCACGGTGACCAGGCCGGCGCCCAGCCGGTTGCGGGTGCCCGCGCTGACGCTGCCGCGGGTGGCGCGCACCGAGACCGAGCGGCTGGAGCCGGTGCGGGTCGAGCGGTGCGAGCGGGAGCGGCCGGACATCGAGCGGGAGGAGCCGGTGCGGGCCGACATGGAGCGGATCGAGCCGCTGCGGGCGGAGTCCGGGCTGACCCGCGCGGACGGGACGTAGGGCTGGGTGATGCCGGTGTCGGCGCCGGGCGCGGTCAGGCCGCACTCGTCGCAGTAGCCGTCCGCGTCGATGGTGCCGGAGCAGTCGCGCGGGCAGGGCGAGCCGGGGCCGGCGGCCGCCGCCGCCTTCGGCGGCGCCGCGGTGGTGCCGGTGCCGCCTCCGCCCGCCGGCGCCAGCCCGCACTCGTCGCAGTAGCCGTCGGCGTCGATCCTGCCGTTGCCGGAGCAGTCCGGCCGTACGCACGTCTCGCCCATCAACCTCAGCCCCCCTGTACCTGTCCGTCGACCGGCGTCTGGCCGGCCGGGTTGTGCGGTGTCTCCTGCTCGGCCTGGGCCGGGCGCAGCGACTGCTGGAAGCGGGCCACCGCGGCGGCCGCCGCCCGTAGGTCGCAGGGCGCGCTCCACAGCAGCCAGCGCGCCTTCTCGTACCGCTCGATCACTTCCGGGTCCTCGGCGACCCGCATCCGGGCCGCCATCGCCTTGTAGGCGTCCAGCCGGCCGCGCAGCTCGGCCCGGACGGCCAGCGGCTGGGTCACCTCGGTGAGCGAGTGCCGGGCCCGGGCCAGCTCCTTGGCGGCGGCGTCCTCCAGCGCGTCCAGCAGTGGTGCCAGTCGGCCCCACTGCCCGCCCTGGCGCAGCTCCAGCGCGGTGACGATCCGTTCGCGCAGCGCCGAGGCCGGGCCGGGCACCGCCGGGACGTCGCTGGACGCTATCTTCGCCAGCACCTCGCCGCGGGCCCGGCGGGCCTCGGCCAGGGTGGCGTCGGCCCGCTGGAGCAGGTCGCCGACGCCCTGGAGGCGCTCCTCGGCGTCGTCGCGCAGCCGCAGCAGGTTCTCCAGCTCCAGCCGGACGCCGTCCAGCGCCCGCCCGGCCCGGTCGAAGCGCTCGGTGTCGACCACCCCGGCGGGGGTGGCGAAGGCCGAGCCCTCGGGCACCGTGCCGCGCTGGGCGGGCACCCGGGCCGGGCGCCACAGCGCGAGCGGGTCCTCGCGGACCTCGGTGCGCAGTTCGGTGAGGTCGCGCTCCAGTCCGGTGAGGTCGTCGCCGAGCGGGTGGGCGCCGGCCCGGACGCCGAGCGAGGCGGCCAGGGTCCGCACCCGGTGGAGTTCGGCCAGCAGCAGGTCGATCCGGGCCGGCAGCGCCGACCAGACCGCGTCGGCGGCGCTGACCACCTCCAGCACGGTGGCGTACCAGGAGTTCATCCGGGCCATCAGCGCGTCCAGGCTGATCCGCTCGACCAGCTTGGCGGGCGCGCCGAGCAGTTGCGGGCCGTCCGGCACCGCGCCGCCCGGAACGGTCACCGCGTCGCCGGTCAACAGCTCGCTGAGCTCGGCGAGTTCGGGTGCGCCGGGCTTGGCCTTGCGGGCCCGTACGGCGCGAGCCGAGGCCAGTGCCTCGGAGTAGCGGTCGAACAGCGCCCAGAGCAGCGGCAGGCCCTTGCCGGCGACGGCCCAGCGCTCCAGGGTGCGGCCGGACAGCTCGGCGCCGTCCAGCAGCCGCAGGCCCGGGTGGTCCTGAAGGGCGAGCAGCGCCGACTCGACCGCGTCCCGCTCCGCGCCGAGGCGCGCGAGCGCGCGGTCCACCTCCTCCCGGCTCAGTACCGGGCCAGCCGATGCCGCCACCGCGGTGTCCTTCCTTCCTCGCGTGCGATCCCGACGTTCGTGACGCGTGATCCCACGACAACCCCCGTGTTCACCACCGGTCTCCCCGTGGTGATCGTCCCGAACCCTAGCCGGTGGCCGTTCGGGCGGCGCGGGCGCGGGGCGTCAAGACCGCGTCAACGCCCCGCGTCCGCACTGGTCCGTACCCGACTCGGTACGGCCCCGGCGCGGGCCTCAGTGCGGCACCGGCCAGTAGTGCTCGGCGTCGTTGAGCATGTACGGCTTGAGCCAGCGCTCGTACGAGCGCCCCCAGTCGCCGTCGGCGTGGTAGTCGGCCAGCACCTGGTTGACCCGGGCTGTCAGGTCGGTGCTGGTCTTGAGCATGGCGACGCCGATCACCTCGGGCTGGGTGTCGCCGTCGACGATCCGCACGGTCTGGTCCTGCGCCGCCTGACCGGCCGCCAGGCCGTCGTCGGTCATGGTGGCGTCGACCTTGCCGAGCTGCATCAGGACCAGGCAGTCCAGCTGGTTGTCCACCGGGACGACCTGCTTGGCGGTCTTCTTGGCGTCCAGCACGGTCGCGGCGGTGGAGCCCTTGGCGGCGCAGACGGTCCTGCCGTTGATCGCCTCGTCGAGGCTGGTCGCCGGGCTCGCCTTCGGGACCAGCACGCGCTGGGAGATGCTGAAGTACGGCTTGGAGAAGGCCACGTCCTTCATCCGGTCGCAGTTGACGGTCATGGTGCGGACGATCAGGTCGACCCGGCCGTTCTTCACCGCGTCGACGCGGTCGGCGGTGGCGACCGGCTTGAGCACCACCTGGCCCTGGTTGCCCATGATGGCGGTGCCGATGGCCCGGGCCAGGTCGATGTCGAAGCCCTCGATCTGGCCGGTGTTCGGATTGCGGGAGCCCCAGCGGTAGCTGTTCTGGTCCACGCCGATCACCAGGCTGTGCCTGGCCTTGATAGCCTTCACGGCCAGGCCGTCCACCGTGCTCGGCGGCACGCTGCCGTAGATGTCGCAGGTGTCCGACTGGTCCTGCGTCTGCTGTACGGCCTGCGGCGCGCCGGTCGCGGCGGCCGGTGCGGCGCCGGAGGGGCCGCCTCCGCCGAGCACGGTCGCGCAGGCCGCGAGCACTGTCAGCGCCGCGGCGCTCCTGGTCCGTACGGTTCTGGTGCGCATCTGTCCGTTCCCCTTACCGGTACTCGGCCAGTCGCCGGCCGAGGCCCCGCAGCGCGGCGGCCGCGGCCACCAGGGCGAGCGCGGCCGCCGCGCCGGCCGCCAGCCGCAGGTCCGTGGCGGTGCCCTTGGCGGCGTCGGTGAACTGCGCCTGCTCGGCGTCGGCGGCCTGGCCGAGGGCCTTGTCGGTGGCGTTGAAGGCGGCGTCCGCCGTGCTGGTGGCGTCGGTGGCCGACACGGTGGCGTTCAGCGCGGCCTGGTAGTCGGCGTTGAAGACCTCCAAGGTCCGTGCCTTGTCGTGCCGTTGGCGCCACTCGTCGTACTGCGCGGCGGCCTCGCGGACGGGCTGGGCGGCGGCCGGCGGGGCGAGCCGGACGGCCTCCGGGAGCGAGCCGCTGCGCCGCTCCAGCGGGACGTCCTTGGCGTTGTCGCCGGACAGGTGCTTGGTGGCGCTCGCCCACTGGTCGGCGTACTTGGTGGTGGAGCCGCGCGCGACCAGGTGCAGGTTCTCCGCCAGCCGGGCGGTCAGCACGTCCACCCGGGCGTTGTCGAGCGCCCGCAGCGGGGTCGCGCCGTCGTGGTCGCTCCGCTCCAGCGCCGAACTGGTGGTCAGCCCGGCCACGGTGAGCCAGAGCGCGCCCGCGAGGACGGCGGCGGTGGCGCCCAGCAGGCCGATGTTGAACACCCGGTTGGTGCGGCGGAACAGCGTCAGCTGCACCCAGCCGAGCGCGGCCAGGGTGAGCACCGCCAGGCCGTACGCACCCCACGGCACGGACTTGGCCCCGGCGTAGTCGTCCGCCAGCTCCTTGTCCTCGAAGCCCTTCAGCTCGGCGGCGGCCGGCAGCAGGACGTTCTGCATCTGTTCGGAGGCGTGCCGCAGGTAGGCGCCGCCGAGTGGGATGCCCTGCCGGTTGTCGGCCCGCGCGGTTTCCACCAGGCCGGCGTACACCGGGAGTTGCTGGTTCAGCCGGGCGAGTGAGTCCTGCGCCGGAGAGGTTGACGTGGTACGGGCGGCGGCCTGGGCGATCAACTTGGCGGCCTGGGCGAGATCCTGCTCGTAGCGGTCCCGGACGTCCTTGGGCTCGGTGCCGGCCAGCAGGAAGCCGGTGGCCGCGGTGGTGGCGGCGTCCGCCAGCGAGCGGTGGATCTCGGCCGCGTCCCGGCTGAGCGGCTGGCTGTACGAGACCACCCGGTCGGCGGCCGAGGCCCTGCTCTCCAACTGCCAGGCGGTGAGCCCGCCGAAGGCCACCGTGAGCACCGCGAGCACCACCCCGGCCAGCCGCAGCCGCCCCGGGGGCGTCCGGGTGGCCTGGGCCAGCCGGGCGCGCGCGCCGCGTTCCACGGCACCCGCCCGGGGGCGCTGCGCGGGCGGCGCCGCGCCGGGCCCGGCTGTGGGCGCGGGGAGGCCGGGCGGCGCCGTGCCTCGTACCGCCGCCGGTGCCGCTGCCGGCACGGCCGGTGGACCGCTCGGCCGCGCCGGGAACGCGGCGCCGGGCGCGCCGTTGCCTACTGGTGTTGCCACCCGCCTCATCCTCCCCTGGGTACGGACCCGACACCCGGGGCCCGACCGATGGCAGCAGTATGGCCGTGACTCCTCCCGGCCACACCCGACTTGCGCCGATCTTGAGCATGTCGTGCACGGTTTCCGCACGCTCTCCCACGGTTCGGTACGTCTTGTGCGGTGGCGTACGTCCGGCACGGCGGCGTACAGCGGCGCACGGCTCGTACGGCTCGCGCTAAGAGGTGGCGACCCGTGCGACGCGGGCGGCGCCCCGCGCGGTTCCATCAAGCGGCTCCCGAGGTGGGGCGCCGACCCGCTCCGTACCATGGGCCCCATGCGACTGCTTGGAACGATCTCACCCGACCGCCCGCTGCTCGTCGTCGCCGTCCGCGAAGAGGCCGCCCACCTGGACGAGCGACTGCCCGTGCTGCTCACCGGGATAGGGAAGGTCAACGCCGCCGTGGCCCTGGCCACCGTGCTCGCCCGGGGTGAGAAGCCCAGCGAGGTGATCAACCTCGGGACGGCCGGCGCGCTGCGCCCCGGCTGGGAGGGCATCCACCACGTGGTCCAGGTGATCCAGCACGACCTGAACACCGAGGTCCTGCAGACCCTGACCGGCCGCAACTACGGCGCCCCGCTGATGGTCGGCAAGGGCGACGGCCCGGTGCTGGCCACCGGCGACCTGTTCGTCGACTCCCCGGCCGCCCGCGAGCGGCTGGCCGAGCACGCGGACCTGGTCGACATGGAGGGCTACGCCGTCGCCACCGTCGCCCACCGGGCCGGGGTGCCGGTGCGGCTGGTGAAGTACGTCAGCGACGAGGCCGGGGACGGCGCGGCGCACACCTGGCGGGAGTCGGTGGACCACTGCGCCCGGCACCTCGCGGACTGGGCGCACAAGCAGGGCTGGTGACGGTTCGCCGGGCCTCGGGGTGGCGCGGTGACCGGCCGTTGAGCCGTGGGGTGGGAGGGTTTCGCGCCCTCCCACCCTTCTCTGTGTCCTAGTCGCGGAAGGCCGAGAGGTCGAAGGAGGCCAGCCGCTCCGGGTCGAGGATCACGTCGATCGCGGCGATCGCGCCGTCCACGACGGTGAACGCCATGATCGACAGCGCCCGGCCGTTGTCGCCGATGACCACCGCGCCGGCGGTGCCGTTGACCAGCGCCGGGCGGGCGAACGGCGACAGCTTGCCCCACAGGACGGCCTGGCCGGCGACCGTCGCGGCGCCGCTGAGCACCACGGTGTGCCGGGCCAGCCCGGCCCCGCCGTCCGAGCGCAGCACCACGTCCGGGTCGAGCACCGCGACCAGGGCGTCCAGGTCGCCGTTGCGGGCGGCGGCGAAGAAGGCGTCCACGGCGAGGCGCTGGCGGCCCAGGTCCGGGTCGGGCGCGGGCGCCTGCCCCTGCACCTTGCGGCGGGCCCGGCTGGCGAGCTGGCGGGTCGCGGCCGCCGTCCTCTCGATCAGCGGGGCGATCTCCTCGAACGGCACCGCGAACATGTCGTGCAGCACGAAGGCGACCCGCTCGGCGGGCGACAGCGACTCCATCACCACCATCAGCGCCAGGCCGACCGAGTCCGCGAGCATCACCTCCTGCTCCGGGTCGACCACGCCCTCGCGCCGCAGCAGCGGGTCCGGGATGCGCTCCGGGCCGGTCTCCCCGTCCGGCCCGGTCGGCACCAGCGGCTCCTCGCGGCGCTGGGCACGGTCGCGCAGCAGGTTCAGGCAGACCCGGGAGACCACCGTGGTCAGCCAGCCGCCGAGGTTCTCCACCCCGGCGGTGTCGGTGCGGTCGTACCGCAGCCAGGCCTCCTGGAGCGCGTCCTCGGCCTCGCTGATCGAGCCGAGCATCCGGTACGCGACCGCGCGCAGATGCGGCCGGTGCTCCTCGAACAGCGCGGTCCGGGAAGATTTCTCGTCCACCGTGTCACATTCCTTCGTCGCCTCGGGTCAGGGCAGCAGGAGTCACCCAACAACGGCTGCGGCGGGGAGATCAACTCCCGGCCCGGGACGAATCGGAGACGATCGTGACGAACAACCCGGTACTGGTCACCGGCGGCACCGGCACCCTGGGCCGGCAGGTCGTACCGCTGCTGCGCGCGGCCAGCCGGCCGGTGCGGGTGCTGAGCCGGCGGGAGCGCGCGGCGCAGGACGGTGTGGCGTACGTGCGCGGCGACCTGCTCGGCGACCCGGCCGAGGCGGACGCCCGGCTGGACGAGGCGCTCGCGGGCGTCGACACCGTGCTGCACCTCGCCGGCGGCCCCAAGGGCGACGACGAGGCGACCCGGCGGCTGGTCGCGGCCGCGCGGCGGGCCGGGGTGCGGCACCTGGTGTACATCTCGGTGATCGGCGCGGACAAGGTGCCGCTCGGCTACTTCCGGGCCAAGCTCGGCGCCGAGGAGGCGGTGGCCGGCTCGGGCCTGCCGTACACGGTCCTGCGCGCCGCGCAGTTCCACGACCTGGCGTTCAGCGTGGTCGAGAAGATGGCGAAGCTGCCGCTCGTCCCGGCCCCCGGCGGGGTCCGCTGGCAGCCCGTGGACGTGCGCGAAGTCGCCGCCCGGCTCGTCGAGTTGGCGCTCGACGCGCCCGCCGGGGCGGTGCCGGACCTGGCCGGGCCGAGGGTGTACGGGATGGGCGAGCTGACCCGGGGGTACCTGGCGGCGCAGGGGCGCAGCCGCAAGCAGCTGCCGGTGCGGGTGCCCGGCAAGGTCGGGCGCGCCTACCGGGCGGGGGCGAACCTCACCCTGGCCGGGGCCGAGCACGGGCGGCGCACCTGGGAGGAGTTCCTGACGGAGCGGCTGGCGGCCTGAGTGTCCGTCCGGCCCCCTAAGGTGTCCGCCATGTCCTTCCTCGACCGCCTTCGCGCCACCCCCGTCGCCGCCGACTACCTGCTCTGGCCGGGGGACTTCTCCCTCGACGCCTACTCGCACGTGGAGGAGGTCGTGCTCGCCTCCGGGGAGGCCCTGGAGGAGGTGGCCAAGTGCGGTGCGGGCGGCACCTTCTTCCTCTGCGGGGAGGGCGGCGACGAGCGGCCCGTGCTGTACGCCGACTCCGAGGGCGGTGCGGCGCTGGTGGCCGCCGGGCTGGAGGAGATGGTCCGGCTGCTGTTGGCGCTGCCGTGGTGGCGGGACTGCGTGCGGCTGACCGAGGAGGAGAGCGCGGAGGCGGCCGAGCAGTACCTGGAGGACGAGCCCGACCTGTTCGCCGACCGGGACGCGGCGGCGGCCGCGCTCGGGCTCGAAGTCCCCACGGTGGCCGAGGCGTTGGCGCGGCTGCGGGAGGCCGCGTTCGGCCTCGGGGAGCGGTACACGCTGCTCAACGCGGTGGAGGGCAACGCGTACGAGCCGCTGTTCAGGCCTTAGCGGCCCGGAGCAGGGCCTCCGTGGTGACCACCTTGGCGAAGCGCATCGCGTGCAGGGTGGTCGCGGTGGCGCGGGCGAGTTCGGCGGCTGGGACGGTGGTGCCGTCGGGGCCGGTCAGGGCCGGCCTCGGGAGGAAGGATAGCTTCGGGGGCCCGAACGCCCGTCCGCCCGTTACAGGAGGAGCCCCGATGGCCTGGTTCACGCTGGAACGCTTCGACCCGTCCTTCTTCGAGACCGCGCGGCACCGGCACTCGTACACCATGGACCTGCCGGTGGCGCCGGAGACGGTGTGGCGGGGGCTGGCCGGGGACGTGCCACTGGCCTGGTGCCGGGGCCTGGCCGGCGGGCGGTACACCTCGCCCGCGCCGCACGGGGTCGGCACGACGCGGGAGATCACCGCGCTCGGACTGCTGCACCTGCGCGAGGAGTTCGTGCGGTGGGAGGAAGGGGAGCGGCACTCGTTCTGCGTCACGGAGGCCAGCCTCCCGCTGTACCGGCGGTTCGGCGAGGACTACGTGGTCCGGCCGCACGCCCACGGCACCCGGTTCACCTGGACCTTCGCCTACGAGCCGAACCCGCTGCTGGCCCGCCCGGCCGCGCTGACGGACCTGCCGGGGACGTCGTTCCTGAGGAAGCTGATCGCCGACACCAAGCGGCACTTCGGCGCGGCCTGAGACGGGAACCGGCGTTGCACGGGAGGTCGGCCCGGCCGACTTCCCGTGCAGGTCGGCCGCTCAGCCGCCCCGGTTCAGCACCCGGGCCGCGCCGCCCGCGACGGCGGTGGCGAGGATCCAGCCGGCGACGGTGAGAGCGAGGGCGGCGGCCTTGGCGGCGCCGGACGGGTCCCAGGCGGCGCGTTGGCCGAGGCTGGGGAAGGGGACCACCAGGTCCATGACGTAGAGCAGCGGACGAACTCGCCGCCGCCGTGCGGGAGTTCCTCGCGACGCTGTAACAGGCCGGCCCAGGGAGCCGAGACAGCCGAGACAGCCGAGACAGCCCAGAGGGCCCAGAGGGCTCAGTGAGCGAGGGCGAGGGCGAGGGTGGCGACGGCCAGGGCGAGGTAGAAGCCGGGGAAGTAGATGTTGTGGAGGACCCCGGTCCGCACATGGGTGATCACGGCGCCGATGTAGAACAGCACCAGGCCCACCGCGGCGGCGGTGCCGAGGGGCGGGAAGGCGGCCAGGCCGATCAGCAGGCCGGCGGCCCCGGCGGTCTTGAGCGCGGCGAGCCACGGGACCCACTGCGGCTGGACGTTCACCTCGGCGGAGTTGGCTAGGACGAAGGGTGCCTTGGCGAAGTCCGCGGCGGCGATTCCGGCGTTGGCGACGATGGCGACGACGGCCACGATCACGTAGGCGGTGGACATGGGACTCCTTCGGTGCTGACGCGGGTGCTTCCTCGTCCTCCAGCCTCGTCAGCGCCTCGCCTTGGCGTCCAATACCTGCTTCCATAACCTGATGGAATGGATGTGGACACCCGGCTGCTGCGCTTCTTCACCGCCGTCGCGGAGGAGGGCAGCCTGACCCGCGCGGCCGAACGGCTGTACGTCTCCCAGCCCGCGCTGACCAAGCAGATCCGGCAGCTGGAGACCGGCCTCGGCACCCCGCTGTTCGTCCGCTCCCGGGCCGGGATGGCGCTCACCGAGGCCGGCCGCACCCTGGCCGCGCGGGCGCCCGGGCTGCTGGCGGCGTGGGACGCCGCGCTGCGGGAGACCAGGGCCGCGGCGAGCCGGGCCGAACGCGTCCTGCGGGTCGGCTTCCTGGCCAGCGCCGCCAACGAGGCCACCCCGCGGATCGTCGCCGAGTTCACCCGCCGCCGCCCGGGTTGGTGGGTCGACATGCGGCACGCCACCACCTGGTCGGACCCGACGGCCGGCCTGGCGGCGGGGGACGTGGACGCGGCGCTGCTGCGGCTGCCGTTCCCCGGGCAGGAGCGGCTGCGGGTGGCCGAACTGTCCACCGAGCCGCGCTGGGTGGCGCTGCCCTCGGCGCACCCGCTGGCCGCCCACGAGGTGGTTCCGTTCCGGGAGCTGTGGGACGAGCCCTTCGTCGCCGCCCCGTCCGAGACCGGAGCCTGGCGGGACTACTGGACCGCCGCCGACGAGCGCGAGGGGCACCCCGTCCGGATCGGTGCCGTGGTCGACCAGCCGGACGACTGGCTGAGCGCCATCGCCAACGGCTACGGGGTTGCTCTCGCCCCCGAGTCCACGGCCCGTTTCTACGCCCGGCCCGGGATCACCTACCGGCCGGTGAGCGGCGTCAGCCCCAGCCGGGTCGGGGTCGCCTGGGCGCCGGTGGACGACGACAACCCGGTGGTGCGGGACTTCGTGCGGTGCTGCCTGGAGTCCCTGGAGGGCCCGGACGAGTGAGCTTCGGCGAGCGGAGGGGTGGCGGCCCTCAGCGCCGCCACCCCCCGTTGGCTTCTCGGCAGCCGGGCGGTGGTTCGTTGAGCCAAACCCCACGGTGGGGTGACATCCGGTGAGGATCCGCGCGGGGTTCAGCGCGGTTTCGGTGAGCGTCCCGTCCGGTGCAGCAGGCGGGCCTGTCGGGATGCTGCGGGGGCCGGTTCGCCCGGCGGCCCGCCCGGTCCGGCGGGTTCCGGACCTCGCGCCGGGGCGTTTCCCCGCGCTCTTCCGGCGGGGAGGGAAACGCCCCGGGCGGGGTCAGCCCGTGTAGGAGTCGCGCAGCCGCTTCTTGTCCGGCTTGCCCACCGAGGTGAGCGGGATCTCGGCGACCATGTGCAGGGCCTCCGGTGCGTAGATCCGGCCCTTGTGCGCGGTGACGAAAGCGCGGACGTCCTCCAGCTCCGGCTGCTGCCCCGGCGCGGGGACGACCGCGACGTGGACGTGCTCGGCCTCTTGGGCGTCGCGCACGCCGAACACGGTGCACTGGGCGATCGCCGGGTGGGTGAGCAGCAGGTCCTCCACCTCGGAGGGGTAGACGTGCCCGCCGACCACGATGATCTTGTCCTTGACCCGGTCGGCCAGGTAGAGGTAGCCGTCCTGGTCGAGATAGCCGATGTCGCCGGTGTTCAGCCAGCCGTCGCGCATCACCTCGGAGGTGAGGTCGGGCTGCTTCCAGTACCCGGCCATCAGGGTGGCCGAGCGGACGTGGATCTCGCCCTGCTCGCCGATCGGCAGTTCGGTGCCGTCGGCGGAGCGGATCACCACCTCGGTGCCGGGAACGGGCCGGCCGACCGAGACCTGGCCGCCGTGCCCGACCCGGTCGTGCTCGTGCGGGCCGAGCATGGCGATGTACTGCGCCTCCGACATCCCGTAGCCGCCCGCCAGGACCGGCCCGAACACCTTGAGCGCCTCGCGGATCCGGGTCGGCGAGGCGGCGCAGCCCCCGTAGATGATGTTCCGCATGCTGGACAGGTCGGTGCGGCCGATCGCCGGGTGGTCGAGCAGCCGGTAGAGCAGCGGCGGCAGGACCCACATCTCGGTGATGCGCTCGCGCTCGATGGCCGCCAGGACGTCGCCGGGCTCGAAGGAACGCTGGATGACCACCGAACCGCCGTGGAAGAGCGCCAGGTCGGTGAAGATCCCGGACATGTGGGCGATCGAGGTGGCCGCGAGGTAGCGGGTCGGCGCACCGCCGACGGGGCCGGAGTACGGGGCGTCGAAGATGCTCCGGTAGGGGCCGTGCAGGCTGAGGATGCCCTTGGGGATGCCGGTGGTGCCGCCGGTGTGGCGGATGCCCAGGTGGTCGTCCGGGCCGAGCCGGACGTCCGGCTGCTCGGCGGGGCGGTGGGCGGAGGCGGCGATGGCGTCCTCGCCGATCGAGGCCGGGCCGGGGCCCAGGGTGAGGACCGTCGGCACGTCGACCAGGGCGAGCAACTCGGGGGCCGTCGCGTAGCGTTCGGCGTCCACCAGCAGGACGGCGGTGTCGACGCTGGTGACGATCTCGGCCAGGACCGGGGCGCCCATGCCGTCGTACAGGCTCACCACGCGGGCGCCCGCGAGGCCGACGGCGTAGCGGGCGCTGAGTGCCTCGGCGGTGTTGCCGGCGAGCAGGGAGACGGTCACGCCCCGGGTCACGCCCCGGGCGATGAGTTCGTGGGCCAGTCGGTAGGTGGCCGCGGCGAACTCACCGGCGGTGATCTCCACGCCGTCGGCGGTGGTGATGGCCGGCCGATCGGGGTCGGAGGAGAGGGACCGGAGGATCAGGGCCGGGCCGCTGACGAACTCCGCGTCGGTCATGGCCACTTCTTCTTTGTAGTTTGCAACCATGTTCGACAGACTAACTCCATCCTCCCGCTCTTAGCAGCGAGTTGATGGTCACTCAGCGATCAGGAATACCCGGGTGAGCCGAAGCGCGCCAGGTAGTGCCAGACCTTCTTGACCGCCTGCGGGTCGTGCCCGCCGGTGGCGGCGGCAGCACCGATGACGGCGGGATCGAGCGCGCCGTCGACGGCGATCGCGGCGCCCAGGTCGACGAACTCCTGACCGCGGAAGGCGGGGTGACGGCGCAGCTCGTCGACGGTAAGTCGGAACCCGGGGTGCCACTCCACCGGGCAGGGCAGGAGCCGGGCGGCCCGTTCGACGGCCGTGCCCCGGTAGCAGGGGTCCAGGACCAGGGCCTCGACGTCGCGGGTCAGCCGGACCGGGCCGTGCACCTGCGCCTCGATGTAGTCGTCGAGGTAGTCCTGGCGGTCCGCCAGAGCGATGTCGATCAGCCCCATGCGGTCGGCGGTGCCGAAGTCCGAGGGCTCCAGGAAGCTGTCCGGGTAGCAGAAGGTGGTGCGTCCCAACGCCTGGGCGGTGAGCCGGAAGTGGGCGGAGCCGAAGCGCGGCGCGGCGCCGACCGGTCTGCGGCGGAAGTTCAGTGCCCCGTAGACGGGCCGCTCGGCGGAAGGCGCGGCGTCGTAGGCGCCGTCGAAGATCCGGCTCTCCCAGCGCCAGCGGTCCCCGCCAGGGTGGGCGGTCAGGCCGCCGTTGCTGGTCCCGGTGACGAACTGGGAGAGGTAGACGCCGCCCTCCGCGAGGGCTTCCAGGATCGGTCGGCCGTTCGCCGTGCGGTCCGGATGGAAGTTGAGGGTCAGCCGCAGCGTCGGGTCCACCGGCGGGCCGGAGGACAGCGCGGCGACGTGCCCGAGGGCCCGGTCCTGCGGTGTGGGGATGGCGTCGGAGCTCATTTCCGTAGTCTTCCCGAGCCGATCGGCCGGTGCACGCGGGTTTCCGGGCTCGGTCTTGCGGGGGCTTTGGGTGAGATGCCGCGCGGGAAGTCGGACCGGCCGACTTCCCGCGCAGCGGCGGTCCGGTATCGGTGGTTCAGTAGCCGATGGTGAAGCGGCGCTGGACGAAGCGGGGCAGTTCGGCCTCGTCGACCAGGGCGACCGCGGCGTCCTCCGCCGAGATCCGGCTCACGCCGTCGGCGTCCAGGACGGGCTGGTCGCCGCCGATGCGGAAGCGGCCGGTGCGCTCGCCGGGGCCGATCTGCTCGGCGGGGCTGAAGTAGGTCCAGAGCCGGTTCGAGGCGCGTAGGACGTTCAGCGCCTCGCGGTGGCCGCGCACGGCGGCGGCGTACTCGCGGGGCAGGCCGAGTTCGTCGAGCGAGGCGTGGATGAGCTCGTCGTGGTCGGCGCGGACGACGCCCGGCTCGATTTCCAGGCTGCCGGCGCCACCAATGACGATCAGTCGGGTACGCGGGTGGCTCTCCAGGGCCTTGAGCAGAGCACGCGCGGCGGTGGCGTAGACGGTCGGGCCGGCGATCGAGCGCCGGACGGTGTCGTTGAAGTCCTTCGCCGCGTTTCCGGGCTGGAAGCCGCTGATCAGGACGTCCAGGCCGGGCAGGGCGGCTTCGATGCTCTTGGCGTCCAGGACGTCGATGCTCGCCCAGGCGAGGTTCTCCCGCCGGTCGGTGATCGCGGAGGCGTCCCGGCTGAACGCCGTGACGCGGTGGCCGCGTTGGAGGGCTTCGGTGACGACCCGGCTGCCGATGGTGCCGGTGGCTCCGATGACGCCGATGTGCATGGTTCTCCCCTTGATTCATGCGCTGGTCATGGCGGATGCGCGGCGCGAGGCAGCTACCTCACGCCGTGCGAAAACTATACGGCGTGAAGTTTCTGAACGGCAATCAGGTCGGTGACGCTGTACAGTGAGTCCGTGGCAGGCACCCGAAGCACCGGACGACGCGAGCGGCTGCGAGCCGAGACGACCGCCGAGATCAAGCGCACCGCACTGGAGTTGATGGGCACCGGCGGCCCCGACGCGATCACCCTGCGGGCGATCGCCCGCGAGATGGGCATGACCGCCAACGCCATCTACGGCTACTTCGCCACCCGCGACGACCTGGTCACCGCCCTCATCGAGGACGTCTACACTGCGCTCGCCGACGCCGTCGACGCCGCCTGGGCGGCGTCCGCGCAGGGCGGCACTCCGGCGGCGCGGATCCAGGCCTGGGCGCACGCCTTCCGCGACTGGGCGCTGGCCAACCCCGAGGGCTTCCGGCTGATCTACGGCGACCCCGTCCCCGGCTACCGGGCCCCCGACGGCGGTCCGGCGCCGGACGCCGCCCGCCGGGTCTGCGTCGGCATCGCCGCGCTGGCCGACGCCGCCTGGACCGGCGCCGAACCGGCCCACGGTGGCGGCGAGTTCGACTGGGACGACTTCGATCCCGGCCTGCTCGGCAAGGTCCGCCTGGCGTTCCCCGCCCTACCGCCGGCCGGGGTGGCCCTGGCGCTGCGGATCTGGGGGCACTTGCACGGCCTGGTGGCGCTGGAGGTCTACGGCCACCTGAGCGCCCAGACGCTCGCGCCTGACAAGCTCTTCCGTGCCGAACTCGGCCATTTGGTTGGAACGTTGGGCCTCGCGTAGGAAGTCGACGGTGTCGACTTCCCACGCGGTGCCGCAAGGGGTGTCCTACGCGCTCGGGTCCCAGGCCACGAGCTGGTCGAGGATGCGGCGGTCGCTCTCGATCAGACGCAGCAGGTCGGGGAAGTCCAGGATCTTGTTTACGCCGGTTGTCTACCGCCGCGCTCCGGCGGCCGGACACCGAAGTTCTCCGCCGACGGGAGTGGCGCCGCGGGAACCCAGGACCTGAGCACCGGTTCGGCGGGCACTCCGAAGGCGCGCGCGAGCAGGACGTGCAGCAGCAGATCGGCGGCTGCCGAGAACAGGAAGGGGGAGGAATCCCGGCTTCATCGCGAACACGCAGGCGCCCCAGGCGTGTTGCCACGGTCGAGAAAGCAGCGGACCTCTGCGGCCAGGGCGGTCATCTGTTCCCCGCCCTCCAGCCAGGTGGTGGCCGAGGCCTCCCAGGAGTCGTCCCGGGTGGTCCACGGCTGGAGGGTCCAGGTGAGGCCGACGTGGCCACCGGACCGGAAGACGGCCCGCAGGGCGAGGTGGTGGGTGCTCCAGGTGCGCTCGCCCTCCCAGCCCCGGAAGTCGGCGGCGAGCTTGTCGAGGAAGTCGGCCAGGGGTTCGGGACCCCAGGCCCAGACGACGACCGAGTCGAGGTGGGCCTGGAGGCCGTCGGCGTGCAGATCCACCGCGAAGCCGGTTTCGAACCCGTCGGGGGAGTAGCGGTCGGAGAACCTGATCCGCGCGGTCGGGTCGTTCTGGCAGCGGACGATGACGGCCGGTGTGTCGGTGGGCTCGGTGTCCGTGGCGTTCATCAGCTGGACAGTAGACGGCTTCGCCTCGGAAGTCATCGCGATTTCAGCTGACCGGGCAGGTGGGAGGCATCGGGATCGGCCCTCGGTCAGGAGAGGTGGTCGAGGAAGTAGTCGACGCGCGCGCCGGAGACCACGCTGTGTGGGGTGTTGTCGTGTCGAAGGCGACGTCGTCCAGGTGGAAGCGGTGGCCTGGGCGGCGAGGGCGATGGCAGCTACTTCAGCGTCAACTCGGCGTGGACTTCGGCAGTGTCCCGGCTCGCGGTGAACGTTGCACCGTTGCGGCGCAAGGCGGCGAGTGCCGCCGCGTTGTGGGCTTTGGTGTCCGCGACGACGGTGTGAGCCCCCTCTCCTGCGGCTTCGTGGAGGAGCAGGCGGAGGGCGGCGGTGCCTATTCCCTGTCCGCGCCACGAGCGGGCGAGCCACATGCCGGTTTCCAGGACGTCACGACTGTCGCGGAAAGCCAGGCGGGCCGAGCCCACGACCGTCCCGTCGTGGATGATCGCGAAGGTGGACTCGCGGAGCGGGCCCGCGAGTCCGGGGCGTCGTGCGCGGTGCCAGCTCCGGAAGGCGTCTTGTCGTTCCACCGTCCAGCCCGCTGGACCGGCCACGGGGGGCATGACCTCCTCGGGTGCCGTGTCGTCGACGGCCACCGCGAGGAGTTCCTCAAGCCCGTCGTCGTCCAGCCGCCGCAATTCCACCGGACCCACCATGTCGGTTCCTCTCTGCCGAGGGCATGACGTCCGTGGTCGATCCTCACGTTCTGCCCGGTGTCGTGCGAGCGGTTTTCGGCAGTGCAACGGCTCAGCCGACGGCGCCGAGGATCGGCGCCCAAGTGGCACCGGCGAGTGCGGCCACCGCCTGCTGCTCGGAGAGCGGGGGAGCGGCACGGGCTATGGGGTGGTGGCCTGGGCGGCGCGGGTGCGGCAGTGGGTGAGGGCGGGTTTGATGCGGGGATCGGGGGTGGGGGCGGCGGTGAGGAGTTCGCCGGCGGTGACGAGGGTGGTCCAGTAGCGGGTGGGGTCGCCGGTGCGGGGGAGGGGGTGGGCGGCGGCGAGGGAGAGGTAGGCGGCGGTGAGGTTGCCGGTGGTGAACCAGCGGGCCAGGCCGTGCTGGTGGCCGGCTCGGATGCCGCCCATGGCGTCGATGGCCGTGAGGAAGAGGTCGACGATGGTGAGGTCGCGGGCGTCGAGCTGCTTGGGGACGTCGAACACGCCGAGGGCTTCGAGGAGTTCGCCGGTGTCGGCCTCGGAGTCGGGGCGCGGGTTGGCGAGCAGGGCGTCGTAGCAGTCGTTGAGGCGGCGGGTGGCTTCGGCGAGGGGGATGTCGAGGGCGAGGCAGACGGCGCGGGCGGAGGGGAGGGGCTTGCCGGTGCGGCGGGCGAGGAGGGTGTAGGCCTCGGCGGGGGTGGAGCCTCGGGCGAGGGCGTGCCGGGCGAGGGTGAGGAGCGGGGGTTGCATCGGCGGAGCTGCTTTCAGACGGCGAGGAGGACGGGGGCGGGGGCGACGAGGGCCCAGACGAACTTGCCGATCCCGCCCGCTCGGGGGCAGCAACCCCAGCGCTCGGCGAGCTCGTTGACGAGGAAGAGGCCACGGCCGTGCTCGTCGTCGGGGGAGGTCGGGCGGAGGGTGGGGCGGCCGCTGCCGGCGTCGTGGACTTCGAGGCGCAGGCGGTCGTTGATGAGCGCGAAGCGGATCTCGATGAGGCGGTCGGTGGGGGCGTCGGAGTGCTGGACGGCGTTGGCGAACAGCTCGCCGAGGAGGAGCTCGGCGATGTCGGAGTAGCGGTCGCCGGTGGGGAGCGCGGAGAGGTACGCGCGGAGGAGGTGACGGGCGAGCGGCGTCGAGTCCGTGCGGGAGTCGAGGCGCGCGGCGAACGTGCGGGGGCGGCGGGTTTTGAGCATGGGGGTACCTCGGGGGGCGGATGGGGGAGCGCGACGGTAGTGCGCAATCACGCTACGCATGCAAATGATTGCGTTCTGGTGTCAATCATCGGGGCTGCGGAGCTACGGTGACGCCAGATCGGCGTGCGGGACGTGCGGCGCACAACTGGGGGCAGTGATGACACAGCGGAAGACCAGGCGGGGGACGACGGCGAGCTCCGCGATCATGTTCGGCGAGGAGCTCAAGTACGCGCGCGAGGCGGCGGGTTACACCCAGGAAGAGCTCGGCAAGCTCCGACACTGCGACCGGACGGTGATCTCGCGGACCGAGAGCGGCAAGCGGAAGCCGTCGATCGAGGAAATCGAGGACCTCGGCCGGCTGTTGAACACTGGTGACCTGTTGATGCGGCTGTACGGCCGGGTCGACTGGAGCGCGTCGATCGAGCACCCGGACTGGTTCCAGGAGTACGTGGATGTGGAGGCCATCTCCATCGGGCTGCGGGCATACCAGGACGGCACGATTTATGGCCTGTTGCAGTGCCAGCAGTACGCACGTGCGCTCTTCGATACTGGCGATGCGGCTGGCAACTCGGAGGAGATCGAGGAACTGACCCGGGCTCGACTCAGCCGGCAGAGCCGCTTTCTCGTGCCCGACGGGCCGTTGTTGCTGGTCATTCTCGATGAGAGCGCCATCCGCCGAGTCGTGGGCGGGCCAGACGTAATGAGATGCCAGATGGAGCATCTCCTGCGGGTGGCCCAGCTTCGGAACGTTGTCATTCACGTGGCACCGTTCTCGAATCAGCGGACTCTCATCAACACGGCTATGGTGTTGCTGGAGCTGCCGGACGGGCAGCGCATGGTCTACTCGGAGAGCCTCGATCGAGGGCATCTGAGCGGTGATTCCGCCACCGTGGCCAGGCACCAGCGTCGCTACGATCAGTTCCGTGGCGAATGCCTGTCAGGGAGCGACTCGCTTCGGCTGATCGCTGAGGCGCTGGAGGGGTTCAGAGATGAAGAGCAACGAGTTCGCCGCAGCCGCCTGGCGGAAGAGCAGCTACAGCGGCAACAACGGCGGCAACTGCATCGAGGTGGCCCCCGGATTCCCAGGCCTCGTCCCCGTACGTGACTCCAAGGACCCGCACGGCCCGGCCCTCGTCTTCCCGGCCGCCGCCTGGGAAGCCTTCGTGGCAGCCGTCCGCGAGGGCGACTTCCCGGCGTAGCGGTGTGTTGAGGCCGGTCAATCCGCTGGATTGACCGGCCTCTTCGTCTCTTCACACTCGGAAGCTCTCGATGTCCGACGTCGTGCTGGTGAAGCCGTTGGTCGAGATCACCCGTACGCTGACCTCCGTCCCGGGCGGGAACTGGGTGCGATCAACCGTGATCGCCGGGTCCTTCAGCCCGACCCCGACCGTGTGCCAGATTCGCCCGCCATCCGTACTGACCTGGGTGGCGAACGTGTGGCCGGCCAACGGGGGCGCGCCGAAGTCCAGATCCAGCCCGAACTTGCCTTCGCCCGCAGTCGAGTGACGAGCTCCCTGTAGCACCGGGGGCGAGTCCGCCGGACGGAAGGTGTCCACCACCTGCCCGCCGACCAGTAGTTCGACCGACGCCGGGTTGGTCCCGATCGGCACGACCGCATCGACCAATCCGGTCCGCTCCTGGCCCGGCGCCGGGTCCGACGTGAGCTTTACCGTGACCGGGAAGTCGACCGGCATCCCGCCGCCGGCCTGCTGGACCCGCAGCACCACCGGGACCTCGCCGTCCGGCCCGGCGCCGTCCGCGCCTGGGCCTGACTGTCCGGGCTGGGCCGGCTGTCCGGCCGCCGCCTGCACCGGGTTGACGAACTTGATCGTGCCGCTACGGCTGGTGAGGTCGACCGTCCCCACCACGCTGACGAGTTGTCCGCCGCCGGGCGACGCTCCCATCGCCATCATGTCGGGCGGCGCCGGCGCCGGCGCGGTGGTCACCGAGAGTTTCGGGAACCGATCGTTGGGACGGCCGCCGCCGCTGACCGTGGTGACTCTCAGTTCGCGGGGGCCCGCCCGCATCGGCGCCGCCGCCGGGACATTTTCCGGCGCCGGGGCTCCGGCGGCGAGGGTGTCCTCGTCCACCAGCCGCTGGCGGATGCCCTCGTAGGTATAGCTGCACGGCCACTGGAAGTTGCAGTAGGTCATGACATCGTGCCAATCCACACCCGGCTTGGCGGCCATCGGCAGGTTCAGTTGCGGATCGCCCACGTCGAACCCGCAGAAGCTGTCCGGGGTGTTGGCGAGCTGTCCCTTCTGGAACGGGTAGTTCTGCAGATCATCCTGCGACTCGCCGCAGAATCCCGGGTGCTTGCGGCCGTAGGTGTGGCCGAGTTCGTGCCCGCCGTACCAGTCGGCGTAGGAACCGTCGAAGTCCCAGCCCCAGGTCGCCGCACCGCAGGGCGAGGAGGCGACGGTGGTGGGATCAGGAGTGACCGGTACACCGGACGCGCACCCGCGCAGGAAGAACCCGCCGTCGGCGACCTGGCCGACGTAGTGGGTGCGCCGGTCACCGCCCGCACTGATGTCGAGGGCGCGGATGGCGGCGAGCTGGGCGTTGGTGTCGGTGCACTGGAAGGGCGGGGTGGCCGTGGCGTCGATGATGGCGTGCGGCGCCTCGATGACGTCGGCCACCGGGTAGGCGCGCTTGAGCCAGCTGATCAGGAAGTTGTAGTCGATGTCGCGCGGGGTGTAGGTGACCGGCGGGGTCCCCATGGTGTAGCGCAGTCCCAGCACTCGCACCCGCAGCGGCGGGGTGTCCCAGAACCGCACGGTGGTGCCGGCGGCCGCCCCGTCGCACGGGACGGCGGCACCGGTGAGGGTGTCGGTCAGGGAGACCGTGCTCACGGTGAGCGGTCCGGCCGCTGTCAGTGGGGGCGGCAGGATGAAGTTGAGGCTCAGGTTGGCGTCGGCCCGACGGGTGGGCACGTCCTTGTGCGCCGTCGGGTCGAGGGAGACGGTGTTGGCCGAGGAAACGGTGATCGGGGGATCGGTGGGCGACCGGAGCAGGGTCACGGTGCCGGTCACGCCGGTGGCGGGACCGTTCGCGCCGTTCACGTAGGCGCGGATCACAGTGACTTTCCCGGCGATCAGGGTGACGCCGTGCTGGAGGTTCTGAATGGACTGGGTGACCTCCAGGGCTTCCAGCACGGCGTCCGTCGGAGTAGTCATGGCTGACCCCCTTGGGCGAACGTTCCGGCTCTTTCAGGCTATGCCCGGCCGGGGCTGCCCGCTGTCCGCCGGCGTTGCCAGAAAGCGCTCAGGGGCCAACGCCGCTCCTGGTCATATGTGTACGCATGGTTACTTCGGTAGGCCGTCGCGATCCCGTCCAGGAACGCCGTGTAGTCGGCGAGCGCGGCACTCGTCCGTCCCTCGTCGGCGAGACAGTCGGCCACGGCCCGTCCCGCCCGGGCGCCGGTGTGCAGCGCCATGAGGATGCCCTGCGAGGACAGCGGGTCGAAGGCGAGCGCCGCGTCCCCGGCCGCCACCCAGCCCGGACCGGCCGACGGCTCCAGCCGCAGACCGTGGGCCGGAGCCCAGCGCAGCACGGGAGTTGACCCCGGGCCGAGCCCGGCCACCCGGCGCCGCACGTACTCGGTGCGGCTGAGCGCCTCCCGGAAGCCCTGCGGAGTGCGCAGCGCCGGGTCGACCAGGTCGTTGTCGGTCAGGTAGGCGACCAGGCGCCCCGCTGGGACGAGGGTGGTGTACCACCAGCCGTCCGCCACCGCCTCCACCAGCGTCCTGGCCTCGGGATCGCCGTCCGGGAACACCGCGTACGCGGCGACCAGCCGGTCCTGCCGCCGCCGACTGCCGTGCCGCCGACCGATGACACAGCGTCGGCCGGTCGCATCCACCGTCCAGCGGGCGGGCAGTTCCGTCACCTCGCCCGTCGCCCGCTCGCGGACGATCAGGCGGCCGTCGAGCCGGTCCAGCACTACGGCCCGCCGCAGCTCGGCCCCCGCCGCGACGGCCGCGTCCCGCAGGAAGGCGTCGAACCGCACCCGGTCGAGGTGCCACCCGTGCCCGTACGGGTCGAACAGGTGGCTCCGGCCGTGCAACCGCGCCGACCCCCAGGCCGCGTACGTGCCCGTGGACACCGGATGCCCCGAGGCCAGGAAGCCGTCCAGCAAGCCGAGATCGGCGAGCAGTGGCCGGACGGCGGGCGGCAGGAACTCCCCGATCTTGAACCCGCCCTGGCCCTTGAACCCGTCCCGGCCCGGCCCGCCGTCGTTCAGCAGCTGGACGCGGTGGCCGGCCCGGGCCAGGACGAGCGCCGCCACGGCGCCCGCCGGGCCGCCTCCCGCAACTACGGCGTCAGGGTGGGTCACCGGCTCGGCCGGAGTCGCTTGACCTTGTCGATGAACCCGACCGATACCTCCTCGTCGGGCTCCTCCGCCGTGGTGACCGCCGACGCCAACGCTGCCGCGCCCAGCACCGGGTGGGCGCCGAGGTCCACGTGCACGGTGACCAGGTTGCGTTCGGCCGGCGGCGCGGGCTCGCGCGGGAAGCTCACCTCGGACTCCACCAGGAGCTCCGCCGGGAGCCGGGGGTCGTCGGTGGGGCCGGGGCGGCGCTCGACCACCCCGAGTTTGCCGAAGTCCCGCACCATCGCGTTGATGTTGGCCAGGTAGGGGGCGGGCAGCCAGCGCAGCCAGGCCCGTCGCTTCCGGAACGCGGCCAGGCGGTCGGCGAGCGGCCGGGAGGTGTCGAGCACGACCTCGTAGTCCTCCTCGGCCAGCACGTGGTTGGGCACCCGGGCGGGCCAGAAGGTGGGCAGGTACGGGTCGTACGGGCCGAGGCCGGAGCCGTACTCGTAGCCGGCCCGGCAGCTCGCGGTGTCGGTCTGCCAGGGCACGGCCATCCACCGGGTCAGATCGCCCGGGGCCTGGGCGTAGAGCGGGCCGTCGAAGGAGAGCGCGAGGTCCGGGGTGAGCGTCGGCCCGTAGGTGGGCGCGGGCTTGTCCGGGTCGCGGTGACGGATCCGGAAGGGGGTGGTGTACATCGTGGTGTGCCGCATCGGCCAGGTGAGTTCGCAGCCGGGGTGGAAGGCGTCGGCGAGGCAGAACGACAGGGCCGCCCGGTCGAGGGTCGCGGGCTGGTCGGCGAATCGGACGTCGTCCAGGGTGGCGGGCGGCGCGGCGTGCGGGTCGTAGTCGTTGACGAAGTCCCCGTCGGCCCACCGCTTGAGCAGCCGGTACTGGAGCGCGGAGAGCGTCACGTGCTGCCGGATTGACTGGGGCGGGATGTTCATCGCGTCGCCGTAGACGGCCGGCCAGGGCACGGGTGACATGCCGTCGCGGTCGTAGTTGCGGATGGCCAGCCAGACCTGGCGGCGCAGCTCCTGCTGGACCGGCGAGGGATCCGACAGGTCGCCGAGTCGGGTGAGCAGGTCCTCGCGGCCGTCGAAGCCGAACTGGGTGGCCAGGCCCTTGTTGACCCACTGCAGGCCGCACAGACCGCGCAGCACGGGCAGGACGTCCCCGGTGAAGGACACCTGCTGCGGCTCGGGCAGCCGGCCCTCGGTGACGAAGGCGTCCCGGACCAGGTCGTACATGGTGCGCACCGAGGTGAGTTCGGGTGCGTAGTTGGGCGGGGCCGTCACCACCCAGGCCGGCTCGACCGGGATCGGGCGGCCGTCGATGCGCACCTCGGCGGTGACCGGGCCGTCGGAGACGTCGTCGTGCCAGCCGTCGTTGTTGGCGAAGGTGTCGGCGGGGGCGCCGGTCGCCGAGGCCGAGACGCCCCGGCCGCCGAGGAAGATCAGCCGGCCGCTGTCGTCGGTGCGCAGCTCGCCGAGGTAGACCGGCTTGCCCATGAAGGTGCCGGTGTCGAAGCGGTACTCGGGCTGGGCGGAGCGGTTGCGGCCGCGCACCCAGCGGGGGCCGGGGTCGATGACCAGGAGGTTCTTGCGCTGGTCGGCCGGGATCTTGGGGTTGCGCAGGTTGCTCGGGTCGGCCTGGCCCGCGTCCGGGATGTCCAGGGCGATCTGGAACTGGTACCAGGCGGCCTTGGAGTTGACGACGTGCACCTTCCAGCGCAGGTCGGCGTTGTCGGCGGTCAGTTCGGCGACCGGCTCGCCGGCGGCGTTGTAGCCGTACACCCGGAACCGGGCGGCCTGGCGCTTCAGGGCGCCGGTGACGTCCTTGTAGCTGCCGACGGGCAGCGGGGGCGGGTCGTCGACCTCGGGGGCGAGGACGAAGTCGTCCATGGTGCTGTCGCCGACCCGGGCCACGCCGATGGCCGGGTGCACGGCGGCCCGGACGATCCGGGTGTCGCGGGCGGGCGGCGGGGTGAGCTGCGGGCGGGCGGGGCCGGGCTCGGCCGTCGGCACGCCGTTCACGTCCCGGCGCTGCTCGGCCGAGGCCAGGTAGACCGTCTTGCGCACGTCGGAGATGCTGCCGATGGGCCGGTGCTCGGCGAGGCCGTGCCAGGGGTTGAGGGAGAGGTTCTCGCCGTACGCGGCCTGGCCGCGGGCGGTGACGTCCTGCTGCTGGAGGGTCAGCCGGGCCACCTTCACCGGGGCGCTCTCGGACTCGCTCCAGCGCACCGTCGCCATGTCCAGCGGCATCTTCTCGTCGTCGGTGCGGAACTGGAGCAGCAGGTCGAAGGCGGCCGGGCCGGCCCCGAGCCGGTGGACCAGGTCGGCGCCGAGGTAGGTCGGATCCTCGTCGGGCGGCGTCGCGTTCGGGTCGGCGGGCTCGCAACCGGCGGACACCAGCTTGTACTTGACGAAGCGGTCCGGCCCGAAGGCGTAGGGGAGCACCCCCCAGTACGTGGCGGTCAGCACGCTGGCCTCGAACTTGGCCATCGCGTCGAGGATCTCGGCGGTGACCGGGTGGGCCGCCAGGTACTTGTCGTAACTGCCGTCGACGACACCGGCCTTGGTGAACTCGCACATGTCCTGGGCGGTGTCCACGAAGAACACGTCGTGGTTCTGCAGCAGCAGGTCCTGGGTGCCGGCCTCGGTGTAGCCCTCCAGCAGCTTGGGACCGGGCACGCCGAACAGCTTGAGGCCCACGCCGAGGGTGGTCTTCAGGTCGGGCTGGCCGGGCACGGTGTCACTGGAGAACCGCACCCAGGCCTCCAGGCCGCCGGGCCGGGTGCGGGCCGCCTCCAGGAACCCGACCCGCAGCTCGGCCGGCAGGTCCTCGGCGACGGTGAGCGTGCCGCGGGCGACGCCGTGCGGCTTGAGGAACACCGGCCGCCTGACCGGGTCCTGGCCGCGGGCCATCCGGACGCCCTGGGTCAGGTCCACGAACATCTGCTTCAGTGCGCCGGCCGGGTCCTCGGCGCAGCCCGGCAAGGGCGGCGGCCCCGCGGCGTCGTCGAAGGGCTCGGGGGTCCCGATCATGCTGTGCTCCCGTCGGTACGGTGATGGGGCCGGGGCGGCGGACCGGTGCGGTCGACGCGCTGTTCGGCCTCCGGGCCCTGGTCCAGCGTGCGCAGACCGTTCGACGGGCGGCGCGGCGAACTACGCCCGAAACGACCAGGCACCCGGCCCGGCGCGCGGCCTCTCACTCCAATCGGCCAGCAGCGCTCGCCGGGGGCCGGTCGCGGGTGGCAGCGTCGTCGGTGAACCGGCGTCGCCTGCCGGTCGTCTAGGGGTGGTCAGAGGCACCCCTCCAGATGGTCTATGCTTAACCCATCACCCAGATGCGCGGGTGGCGGAATAGGCAGACGCGCTGGATTCAGGTTCCAGTGCCCGAAAGGGCGTGGGGGTTCAACTCCCCCCTCGCGCACAGAGAGCGGCCGGTTGACTTTCGAGTCGACCGGCCGCTTCTTTTGTCCTCGCCGCCTTTTTGGTCTCGCCGTCTCTCGGCGGCTCGGCGCTCAGCCGGCCCGGTGCAGGTCGCACTCCTGCTGGATGGCGGAGGGGGCGTCACTGCTGACGATCGCGATCTTCGGTACCGGGCCCATGGTCGGGGCGTCCTCGGCGGTGCAGACGAGCTGCTGGATCGCGGGGGCGGACAGCGAGGAGGCGGACCAGGACAGGCGCAGGGTGACCGTGCCGGGGGTGTCGGTGGCCTCGATGCGGCCGTTCGCCGGGAGGGTGCTGTACAGGCCGGAGCGCTTCTCCGCCTGGTTGGGCCCGGCGACCAGGGTGTTCAGGGTCTGCTGGAGGTCCTCGCGCTGGGTGGAGGGGCGGATGACCAGGCTGATGCCGTGCTGGTCCAGGAAGTACAGCCGGACGCCCGGCTTGATGCCGGTGGCCGGCTGCCCGCTGCGCACCGGGCCGGTGGTGGAGATCGAGCAGCCGCAGGCCAGCAGCAGGGCTGCGGCGACTCCGAGCAGACGCGGACGCGGACGCAGAGGCAGAGGCTTTTGGACGGTCACCGGTCCTCCTCGGTGTCGAGGCCGCGGGGCAGGACGAGGGTGAACACCGCACCGCTGTCGGGCGAGTTGGCGGCCTCGATGAGGCCGCCGTGCAGCCGGGCGTTCTCCTGGGCGATGGCCAGGCCCAGGCCGCTGCCCTCGGAGCGGGCCCGGGACTTGTCGGCCTTGTAGAAGCGGTCGAAGAGGTGCGGGAGTTCGGCGGGCGGGATGCCCGGCCCGCTGTCCGTGACGGTGAGCACCAGCTCGTCGTCCGGGCCGCGCAGGACGACCCGGACGGGCGGGCGGCCGTGCCGCAGGGCGTTGCCGACCAGGTTGGCGACGATGACGTCGAAGCGGCGCGGGTCGAGCCGGACGGGCAGGGCGGCGGGCAGGTCCAGTTCGACCTGGTCGTTCCAGCCGCGCAGGTCGAGGGTCTCGCGGACGGCGATGGCGGCGTCGATGGACTCGGCGCGCAGCGGTGCCGCCCCGGCGTCCAGGCGGGAGATCTCGATCAGGTCGTTGACCAGGCGGGTGAGGCGCGTGGTCTCGTTGCTGATCATGCGCAGGGCGGTGGCGGTGTCGGCGGGGAGGTGTTCGGCGTCCTCGTCGAGGATGTCGGTGACGGCGAGCATCGCGGCCAGCGGGGTGCGCAGCTCGTGCGAGACGTCGGCGGCGAACCGGCGGCCCTGGGACTCGATGGCGCGCAGCTCCTCGATGGTGCCCTGGAGGGTGCGGGCGGTGTGGTTGAAGGTCTTGGAGAGCTGGGCGAGTTCGTCGTGGCCGGTGACGGTCAGCCGGGTGTCCAGCTTGCCCTGGGCCAGGGCGTGGGCGGCGTCGCCCAGGGCCCGGACCGGGCGCAGCACCTGGCGGGCGGCCAGCAGGGCCAGTCCGGCGGCCAGCACGGCGACGAGCACCCCGGCTCCGGCGGCGCCGGCGAGCAGCGCGTTGGCGGCGCTCTGTTCGCGGTCGAGCGGCAGCACGGCGTAGACGGTCAGCCCGGAGGGGGCGCCGGCCGGACCGGAGGGGCCGGCGGTGCCGTAGGTGACGGGGACGCCGACGGCGAGCCAGGGGTGGTCGTCAGGGGCGGTGAAGCGCTGGAACGCGGCGTGGCCGCGGCCGACGGTGGCCTCCAGGGTGGGCGGGACGGCCACCGGCTGGGTCCACTGGGAGTGCTCGGTACCGTAGGAGGCCAGCACCCGCCAGTCCCGGAAGCCGCCGGTGCCGGACAACTGGCCCGCCAGGCGGTCCAGTTCGCTCTGGTTGGGCGGGAAGGGCAGGGCCGGCGCCAGGATGTCGATGCGGCGGCGCAGCTCGTCGAGGGCGGTGTCCTTGGTCAGGTCGAGCGTGGAGGTGGTCGCGGCCCGGTAGGTGAGCACGGCGGTGGCCAGCGCGGCCAGGGCGGCGACGGTGACGAAGGCGACCACCAGCCGCGGGCGCAGCCCGGCGACGGCACGGCGAAGCCGGACCAGGCGGTGCGGGTGCGGGTCCGGGTGTGGCTTGGGGCGCTCGGGCGGGGGAGCGGGGTCGATCGTCACAGCGGTCCGCAACGGTAGCCGAAACCGCGTTCGGAGTCGTCATCGATCAGCTGTGCCCGTGCCATGGGAGCAGTATCGGGCCTTGACCTGAGAAAACGCGCCCGGGGGCGGGCTACGGGGGACGGGCTGCGGGAGCCGGGGTCGTGGAGTTGCGGTGCGGCGGGCGGGGCCGGGCCGGGTCGGGTGGCTGGATTCGGCCATCGGGGAGAGGTTTCGGCCCATCGAGTTGATCTCAAGTCGGCTTGAGGTTCTATCTTCGCTGTACCGCCCCAGCGAGGGGGATTCGCCGCCAATTCCGTTGCTGTAAAGGGGTATTGCCATGAAGGCTGCCGCGTTCCGTACGTTCGGCGGTCCCGGATCGTCCTGATCGCCGGCTGAGTCGCCCCTGTCGGACACCCCGGGGCGCTGCCCGACGTCGCGCTCCGGTCGGCCGACTCCCTCGTCCCACCCCTCGCTCCCACCTCTCTCACTCCCATCCGTCCATTTCCATCCGTCACGCATCAGGAGTCCCCATGGCTGGCAACCCGCTCAAGATCGGCGTCATCATCGGCAGCGTCCGCACCGGCCGCTTCGCCGACAAGGTCGCCCAGTGGTTCCTCTCCGAGATCGGCGGGCGCGACGACATGGAGGTCCATGTCATCGACCTGTCCGAGCCCGCCCTGGTCGAGGAGCTGAAGCTCACCCTGGAAGCCGGCGAGCCGAAGCCGGACGCCCTCACCCTGGCCCAGCGGATCGAGGGCCTCGACGGCTTCGTCGTCATCACCCCCGAGTACAACCACGGCTACCCGGCCTCCCTGAAGCTCGCCATCGACTACGTCTACCGCGAGTGGCGGGCCAAGCCGGTCGGCTTCGTCTCCTACGGCGGCATGGCCGGCGGCCAGCGGGCCGTCGAGCAGCTGCGCCAGGTCTTCGCCGAGCTGCACGCCGTCACCCTGCGGGACACCGTCAGCTTCCACATGGCCTGGGAGAAGTTCGACGAGCAGGGCCGCCCCGAGGACGCCGACGGCGTCGGCAAGGCCGCCACCGTGCTGCTCGACCAGCTCGCCTGGTGGGGCCTGACCCTGCGCGAGGGGCGCGCCGCCCGTCCCTACGACGGCTGAGACGCTGATCGGGCCCCATCCGGGTGGACCGGGGCCCTTTCGGCGGCCGGGATCCGATACGCTCGCATCGGATCAAAGGGGGTCCCCGAATGCCGAAACAGGTCGACCACGAGGAACGCCGCCGCCGGATCGCCGAGGCGGTGTGCGCGCTGATCGACGCCCAGGGACTGGAGGGCGTCACCCTGCGGGACGTCGCCACCCGGGCCGAGGTCTCGATGGGCGCCGTCCAGCGCTGCTTCCGCACCAAGGACGAGATGCTCCGCTTCGCCCTCGCCCACATCGGCGAGCAGGTCACCGGGCGGGCCCACGCCCGGCTGCGCTCCGCCCCGGCCCAGTCGGCGGCCAGCGCGGTGGGGCACGTGGTCGGCGAGGTCGCGCTGCTGCGGGAGGAACACCGCGCCGAGGCGCGGATCTGGCTCGCCTTCCTCGCCGCCGCCGCCGTCAACCCCGACCTGGCGGCGAGTCTGCGCACCAGCTACACCGACCTGGAGGGCCTGCTGACCCGACTGGTCGCCGAGGCCTCCGGCAGTCCGGACGCGCAGGACGAGGCCCGTACCCTCCTGGCCCTCGCCGACGGGCTCACCGAGCACGTGCTGATCGGCCACCGCACGGCGGAGGAGGCGGAGCGGCTCCTGCACGCGCACCTGGCCCGGCTGTGGGCGCACGGCTGAGGCCGGTGGGCGGCGAAGGCTCTTACGGCTGCCGGGTGGTGAAGGCCTTTACGGCCGCGCGACGGTGAGGGCCCGTACGGCCGCCCGGCGGTGAATCCCCGTTGCCAGTGGGCGGGTTCCCCGGCGAGGATCTGTTCGTGTCCGAGACGTCGTTCGAACGGCCCGAGCTGCGGCCCTACCCGAAGATCCCCGCGCGGGGCCGCTCCGGCGCGCCCGGCGGCCGGGAGTGGATCGCGGCGGAGAAGGTGCACGGCGCGCACTTCGCCGTGGTGTGCGAGGGCGGCTCGGTGCGGGCGGCCAAACGGCGTGACCTGCTGGGCGACGAGGAGCTCGACGCCTTCTTCGGCGTGAGTCGGATCTGGCCGCGGCTCTCGGTGGCCGCCGGGCGCTTCGCGGCGGCGATCCGCGCGACCCGGGGGGTTGCCGCGACCGTCACCCTCTACGGCGAACTCGCCGGCGGCCGCTACCCGCACCCCGACGTACCCGCCGTCGCCGGCGTCGAGCCCGTCCAGACCGGCGTCTGGTACGCGCCCGGCCTGCGCTGGCTGCCCTTCGACGCCACGGTGGAGACCGTCGAGGGCCTGCGGTGGCTCTCCGACCGCGAGCTGCGTGCCGTTTCCGCCGGCGCCGGCCTCACCTGCGTCCCCCTGCTCGGCCACGGCCCGCTGAACACCCTTCAGGAGCTGCCGGTCACCTTCCCCAGCCGCGTCCCGGCGCTGCTCGGCCTGCCCGAGCTCGCCGACAACCTCGCCGAGGGCTACGTCCTCAAGCCCGCCGGCGAGTGGCCCGAAGCGGGCCCCGCCCGCCCGGTGCTCAAGGTCAAGCAGAAGGCCTTCGCCGAGGACGACCGCTACGACGGCGCCCGCCCCTACCTCCCCCCGCCCGAGGGCGCCGCCGGCGTCCCCGGCTGGCTCCTGGTCCAGGCCTCGGCCCTGCTCACCCCCACCCGCGCGGCCGCCGCCGTCAGCAAACTCGGCCCGCACACGCCCGCCGACGCGGTGGCGGCCGAAATCGCCGCCGACATCGCGGACGAACTCTCCGAAGCCCTGGGGGGCTTGGAGGCGTCCGTCCGCACGGCGCTGCGCCGCGCCCTGGAGCCCGGGGCGGGCGCCCTCGCCGCCTTCGACGCCGAGGACCGGCGCGGCTCCTGACCGGCTCGCCGCAGTCGGTGCCTCACCTGACCGCGGGGGAGCGGCGGGCGCAGGCGAGGGAGCGAAGGGGCGAGGCCCGGACGGGATCCGCCCCTTCGTCGCGTCCGGGCTCCAGACGGCATGGACGGCGCGGACGGTACAGACGGGGCGTGCGCCGCACTGCCGCACGCCGTATCGCCGTCGCGCAGGGGGTTCTCGGCGGCGGGCTCTTATTGTACTGTCCGTCTAATAAGCGGGTGAGCGGGAACCCGCAGCGGCAGGCACCTGGAGGCAGCCATGGCTCTCACCTGGCACACGGAGCGCGGCCACACCGCGGCCGACGACGACGTCTCGAAGCGGCTGCTGGAGTCGGCCGCCACCCTCTCCTTCGACCCCTCGACCGAGATCGACTGGGACGCGCCCCTCCCGGAGGAGCACTACGGCCTCAACCCCGAGTGGAGCACGCTCTACGGCACCAGGCTGTGGGACGAGATGACCGAGCGGCAGCGGGTCACACTCACCCGGCACGAGGTCTGCTCGATCATGAACACCGGCATCTGGTTCGAGATGATCCTCCAGCAGATGGTGCTGCGCGACCAGTACCTCAAGAACCCCGCCAGCGCCGAGTTCCAGTTCGCGCTCACCGAGATCGCCGACGAGTGCCGCCACTCGATCATGTTCGCCCGCGCCTGCGAGAAGATGGGCGTCCCCGCCTACCGGCCGAACAAGGTGATCGCCCAGGCCGGACGCGCGTTCAAGGCGCTCGCCAAGGGCGAACTCGCCTACGGCGGCATCCTGGTGGCCGAAGAGGTGCTGGACGTCATGCAGCGCGACTGGATGCGCGGCGAGAACGTCCTGGAGATCGTCCGCGGCAGCTCCCGGATCCACGTGGTCGAGGAGTCGCGGCACATGAAGTTCGCCCGGCAGGAGATCCGCGAGCGGATGCGCCACGCGAGCCCGGCCCGCCGCCGCGCCTCGGCCACCGGCATCGCCGTCGGCGCGTACGTCATCGTCACCAGCATGGTCCACCCGGGCGTGTACAAGGCCGCCGGGCTGGACGTCGCGCGGGCGCTCGACGAGGTGAAGGGCAACGAGCACCGCAAGGCGATGATGCGCAACAGCTCCCGGCACCTGATGGCCTTCCTCGCCGAGGCGGGGCTGCTCACCAGCCGCTCGGCGGCCGTCTACCGCCGCGTGCACATGCTCTGACGGCCAGTCGGCCACACCTCACCAGGCACCGGCACATCAGACACAGCGAGGACCCCACTCCGGCCATGGCCTACGCGATCACCCAGACCTGCTGCAACGACGCCTCGTGCGTGTCCGTCTGCCCGGTCAACTGCATCCACCCGACCCCGGACGAGCCGGAGTTCGGCACCACCGACATGCTCTACATCGACCCGCGGGCGTGCATCGACTGCGGCGCCTGCGCGGACGCCTGCCCGGTCGACGCGGTGTTCCCGGTCGACCGGCTGCGCGGGCCGGACACCGTGTTCGGCGACCTCAACCGGGACTGGTTCCGCGACCACCCCAACGACCACGCCTGGGGTGCGCCCAGCTTCCCGCGCAGCCTGCCCGGCGAGGTCGGCACGCTGCGGATCGCCGTGGTCGGCACCGGGCCCTCCGCCGGGTACACCGCGCAGGAACTGCTGCGCTGCACCAGTGCCGAGCTCACCATGATCGACCGGCTGCCGGTAACCGGCGGCCTGCTGCGACACGGAGTCGCCCCCGACCACCAGTCCACCAAGCGGATCGCGGAGAGCTTCGCGAGCGTCTTCCACGACCCGAGGCTGCGGATGCACCTCAACCTGGAGGTCGGCGCCGACGTCACCCACGAGGAACTGGCCGCGCACCACCACGCGGTGGTGTACGCGGTCGGCGCGGCCTCCGACCGCCGGCTCGGCATCCCCGGCGAGGACCTGCCGGGCAGCCTGCCCGCGACCGCCTTCGTCGGCTGGTACAACGCCGACCCGACGGTGCCGGGCGACGCGGTGGAACTGTCCGCCGAGCGCGTGGTCGTGGTCGGCAACGGCAACGTCGCGGTGGACATCGCCCGGATCCTGCTCACCGACCCCGACCGGCTCGCCGTCACCGACATCGCCGACCACGCGCTGGCCGCGCTGCGCCGCAGCCGGGTGCGGGAGGTCGTGCTGCTGGCCCGGCGCGGGCCCGAACAGGCGGCCTGGACGAGGACGGAGTTCCTGGCGCTGCGCCGGCTGCCGGGCGTCGAGCTGGTGGTCGAGGACCACCCGGAGGTGCGGGCGGCGATCGAGGCGGCGGCGCCGGACTCGCGCGCCGGGCAGCTCGTCGGCCTGCCGCTGGTGCCGTACGACGGGGGCGCGGAGCCGGGGCCGGGGCGGCGGATCGTGCTGCGGTTCCTGTCCGCGCCGGTCGGGCTGGGCGGGGACGGGCGGGTCGAGTCCGTGACCGTCGAGCGGACGAGGATGACGGCGGCGGGGCAGGCCGAGGCCACCGGGGAGCGCGACACCCTGCGGGCCGCTCTGGTGGTGCGCTCCATCGGACACCGGGGCGTGCCGGTGCCGGGGCTGCCCTTCGACGAACGGACCGGGACGGTCGCCCAGCGCGGCGGGCGGGTCGTCGACCCGGCCACCGGGCGGGCGCTGCCCGGGGCGTACGTGGTGGGCTGGGCCAAGCGCGGGCCGTCCGGCGGGATCGGCGCCAACCGGGCCTGCGCGCGGGAGACGGTGGACGCGCTGCTGGACGACGCGGTGGCCCGGGCGCTGCCCGCACCACCGGCCGGGCGCCAGGAGTTCGAACGGCTGGTGCGGCGGCGCCGGCCGGACGCGGTCGGGCTGCGGGAGCTGCGCGCGGTGGAGCGGGCGGAGCGCGAGCGGGGCGAGGCGCAGGGGCGGCCGCGGGTGAAGCTGGCCACGGTGGCGGAGCTGCTGGCGGCGGGGCGGCGGCGGTAGGCCGGCCGGGGTGGCGGCGTCGGGCCGGTGGTGGGGGCGCGCGCCGGTGATTCGGGGCGCCCGCGCGGGGTGCGCGCGGGCCGTCCGACTGATGTGACCGTGACCTGGTGCGCGTGGGGCGCGTTGGGTTGATGTGAGTAGTTTTGGGGTGGCGTCGGCTGCATGGCGTTGGCCGACCGAGGAAACGATCCTGCATGGGGCAGGGCACCCTCCGGAACCCGACCCGGAGGAGCCCATCTATGCCGAGCTGGCCCGGTTGTGGCGGTCGGAGGGGCGGACGGTGCCCGGGCTGCCGGACCCGGTCTGGGAGTCGCTGGCCGAGTCGCTGGCCGCCTCGATGGCCTCGATGACCTCGGCTGCGCCGGCTGCCTCGGAGACGTCGACGACCTGGGAGCCCTCGACGACCTGGGAGCCGGCAACGACCTGGGAGCCCTCGACGGCCTGGGAGCCCTCGGGATAGGACTGCCGCGCCCGGCGCCGGAACGGCGGGGCGGAGCGTGACCCGCACTTCGCGCCGGGGTGAAGCCGGCTCAATGACCAGGGGTTCAGTCCCCCGGAGCCGGTGGGCGGGGGAGTCACCCGACGTCGCGGGCCGTGGTCCCTCGCGCTGCCAGGTTCCAGGTGATGACCCGGCGGGGGTGCACCCGGATGACGTCCTTGCTGAACGCGTCCGGGTGCACCGGCGGCACGTCGACGGTCAGGAGTTCCGCGCGGCCCCTGATCTCGATGCCGCGGCCCCAGCCGGCGGCCACCGGGTCGTCGGCGGGGGCCAGGTCGTCCACCAGCACGGAGACGTCGGGGCGGGCCTGGGCGTTGAGGTACTTGCGGCTGCGGGCGTTGTCCGGGCCGCCGATGTCGACGGTGCCGTCGGCGTTGAGCCGGAAGCCCACCGGGCGGACGTGGGGTCCGCCCTCGGGGCCGATGGTGGCCAGGCGGGCCAGCGGCTGGGCGACGAGGTACTCGCGCTCTCGTTCGGTGAAGGTCATGTGGCCGACCGTAGGACCTGAAGTGCGGTTGAGGTCAAGGCCGTTCGATTCGGTCCGTGGCCCGCCAGGCGCGCTTCAGCTCCGCCCAGCGCTCGGCCTGTTCCGGCGTCAGGGTGCCCCGCAGCTCGGCCAGCTTCAGCAACTGCGCCTCGGCGTCGGCGCCCAGCGGCTGGGCCTCGGCGCGGTAGTGGTCGGTGAGCAGGGCGTCGAGCTCGGGGCGGGTGAGCGCCGGGTCGAGGCGCTGGGCGAGCTTGGCCATGTTGCGGTAGGAGCCCTGGAGCAGGAAGGGCGGCTCGGTGCGGGCGCGGTCGTCCTGGGCGGCGGAGGCCAGGTAGGCGCGGTTGACGGCCAGAACGGTGGTGCGCAGGTGGAGCAGCCCGGCCAGGACGGCGGTCATCCGTTCGACCTCGGCGGCCGGCCAGGCGCCCGCGAGCTGCCCGCCCGGGGTGCCCGAGGCCCGCGCGAGCAGGGTGTCCAGGTCCTCCCGCTCGGCATGGGCGAGCGGGGCCAGGTGCGGGCTGGCGGGCAGGGCGTTCTCGACGAAGCTGAGCGCGAAGACGTCCTCGCGCCCGGCGACGGCGTCGCCGAGGTTCCACACGTCGGCGCGGTTGGCGAGCATGTCGGGCAGCCGGAAGAGCCGGCCGGACTCGGTGTACGGGTTGGCGGCCATCACCACGGCGAAGCGCTTGCCGCGCAGGTCCCACTCGCGGGCCTCGCCGTCCCAGACGCCGTCGAGTCGGCGCTGGGCGTCGCACAGCGGGATGAAGCGCTGCAGGAACTCGGGCGAGGTGTGCTGGACGTCGTCCAGGTAGAGCAGCACGTTGTCGCCCGCGTGCAGGGCGAAGTTGAGCTTCTCCAGCTCGCGCCGGGCGGTGGCGTCCGGGGCCTCGGCCGGGTCCAGCGAGGTGACGCGGTGCCCGAGCGCCGGGCCGCTGACCGGGACCAGCAGCAGGCCGAGTCGCTCGGCGAGGTACTCGACCAGGGTGGTCTTGCCGTAGCCGGGCGGCGAGACCAGCAGCAGCAGGCCACTGCGGTCCACCGGCCCGCCGGAGTCCGCGGTGCCGAGCTGCTTGGCGAGGTTGTCGCCGACCAGCGGCAGGTACACCTGGTCGATCAGCCGGTTGCGGACGAAGCCGTTGAGCGGCGCGGGCCGGTACTGGTCGAGCCGCAGCCGGGCGTGCTCGGCGGCCAGCAGTTCGCCGCGCAGTCGCTGGTACGCGCGGTAGCCGGGGATCTCGACGTCCTCGAACTCGCGGACACGGGCGAGCAGTTCGTCCAGACGCAGGTCCAGCCGCCCGCCGGAGACGCGCGGGTGGTCGCCGAGCAGCCCGGTCAGCCGGGTGGCGACGGCGCCCTCGGCGGGGCGGCGCGGCAACGAGGGGCAGAGCAGCACGGCGGCGGCCTCGGCGAGGTCGCCCGGGTCGGCGTCGGCGGCGGCCGACTCCAGCCAGGCGGAGGCCAGTTGGCGCCGTGCGGGGAGCAGCGACGGCTCCTCCGGCAGTGCGGCCAGCGCCTCCGTCAACCCGGCGGACTCGGGCGCGGCGCGGAACTTCTCCAGCAGCGCCGCCGCCCCGGCCGAGTACACGAAGGTCGGTGTGGCGGCGGCGAGTTCGGCCACCAGGTAGTCTCCGGCGCCGAGCGCGCCCGGCGTGAACCCCGCGACGGCGGCCGACAGTTCGGCGGCCAGCGCGTCCAGGGCCGGCACCGGCCCGTAGGCCTGCCGGGCGAGGTCGAGCGAACGGGCCCGGGTGTGCCAGACCAGCCGCTGCCGCTCGTCCGTGCCGTGCGCCCAGTACAGCTGGGCCGCCGCCCGGGCGTCCGCCGGGTGTCGCAACAGACCGGCCTCGGCGCCGAGTTCGAGCAGGGCGCGGAGCACCAGTGCCGCGTCGTGGTCGTGGACCCCGCGCTGGTAGCCCTCGTCCGGGCGCTGCTCGGCGGCCCGTCGGACGTGCTCCAGCAGGTCCGCGTCGGACGTGAGGGTGCCCGACAGCGTCCCCGGTCGGGCGGCCAGCAGCAGGCTGGCGGCCAGGTACTCGGCGCGGTAGAGCGTCGGGGTCTCCGAGGGCAGTGGGCGGGCCCAGTAGCGCTCGGTGGCGGCGAAGGCCGGGTCGGTGACGGGGGAGCGGTAGTCGGTGCCGGTGAGGCTGAAGGCGGGGCGGCCGCGCCAGGGCAGCAGGGTGAGTTCGGGTCGCTGGGTGGTGACCGCGAACAGGTGGCGGCCCAGCCGCAGGGTGCCGGGGCCGTCCCCGGCGAGTTCGGCCCGGTCGCGCAGCGCCCGGTGGGCGCGGCCGCGGGCGGCGCGCAGCCGTCCGGTCAGCTCCTCGGCGCGGACCCGGTCGCCGAGTCCGGTCAACTGCCGGGCGAGGTCGCGTAGTTTGACGGCGCTGGGGTCGGCGGCCAGGGCGGCGTCGATCTCGGAGGTGGTGCCGAGGGCGGCCAGCCGCCGGTGCAGGGTGTCGAGGATGCGGTCGGCGGAGGCGGACAGCCGGTCGGCGCGGCGGGCCCGCTCCTCCAGCAGGTGCTGGCGGCGGGCGGTGAGGGCGTCGTGGAGCTCGGTGCGCCGGTCGGCGAGCTGTTCGCCGAGCGCCGGGTCGGCGTCGGCGAAGCGGGTCTCCAACTGCTCGATCCGCAGCAGGAGTCGGCCGAGCTGGTCGTCGCAGGCCTCGGGGGTGTCGGCGGCGGCGAGCGCGGTGGTGGCGGCCTGGGCGAGCAGTGCGGTCTCGGCGGCGAACTCGGCGGCGGCCTCGCGGGTGCGCAGCTCCCGGCGGCAGACGGTGAGCGTGCTGCGGGCTCGGTTGAGCAGCCCGAGCACGTCGGCGAGCCGGTCCAGGATCGCGGTGCGGGTGGTGGCGTCGGCCAGGTCGAGGGTGCCGATCAGCTCCGAGACGGTCTGCAGGGCCTCGCCCTGGGTGCCCAGCTCGACACCGAGGGGCTCTGCCTCGGCGGCGGTGGCGATGGCGGCGCAGCGCTCGGCCAGCCCGACGGCCCGCCGCCGGTGCGGTTCGAAGGCGGCGGGCTCGGCGAGCTGGCCGACGGCCCGTTCGGCGGCCTCGGCGAGTCCCTGGGCGAGGTGTTCGGCGAGCGCGTCGATCCGTTCCCGGTCCGAGCGCGGCAGCTCGCGCAGCGCCTCGACCCGGCCCTGGGCGCGGCGCAGCCCGGCCAGCCGGTCGACCCACTCGGCGGCGTCGGCGAGGGTCTCACCGCGCGCGGTGCGCAACAGGCCCTCGACGTGCTCGGCGGCCTCCTCGGTCCGCCCGGCGGCGTGCGCGGTGAGCTGGGCGATCGCCTCGTACTCGGCGACCACCTGCCGGGCGGTGTCGCGGATCTCGGCGAGCGGCGCGGCGAGGTCGCCCAGGCCGCTCTGGCCGAGCCAGTGGTGCCGGTCGGCGGTGCGGGTGCAGGCGGCCAGCACGGCCTGGTGGCCGGCCGGGGTGTCGGCCCCGGCGGCGGCCAGCCGGGCCAGGGCCAGGCAGTCGGCCAGGCCGCGGACCAGGTCGGCGTTGCCGATCCGGGCCAACGGGCCGGTGCCGGGCGGCTGGTCGGCGGCGTGGCGCTCGCTGGTGAACGGGCTCTGCCAGAGCTGGACGGGGTGCAGCCGGGTGGGTCCGTCCTCGGCCGGGCGCAGAGCGATGAGGGTGCCGTCGGCGAGCAGTGCGTAGCCCTGGCAGGCGAGCGGGGCGGCGGCCTCCTGGCGGACGCTGTTGTACGGCTGCAGCAGCGCGCGCCCGTCGGCGGCGGAGCGGAACTCGTACAGCACGTCCTCGCCGTTGGGCGACAGGACGGTGCGCTCGTACGCGAGGCCGTCCACCGGCTGGTCGAAGGTGCGCACGGTGCCGTCGACGAGGTGGCAGCCGCCGGGGAAGGCCACGCCCTGGTCGGCGGGCAGCCGCAGGCAGGCCCGGCCGAGCGCGTCGATCCGGGTGACCTTCCCGGTGGGCAGGTGCACCACCAGGTGCCGGACGGTCTCCTCCTGGTACGGGCGCACCCGCACCAGCAGCAGGGTGCCGAGCCGGGTGTGGGCGATCTGGGCGTCGGCGAGGGTCTGCAGGGCCTCGGCCAGCGGCTCGTGGTGCAGCTCCCGGCCGTCGGGGGTGAGCAGGCTCAACCGGCCGCCGTCCACGCCGAGGTGGAGCCGGCCGGCGAGGTCGGCGCGCGGCGGGGTGCCGGGGGCGGCGGGCAGCTGGTCGTCGCGGGTCAGCGCCGTCCACTCCAGCTGCTGGCCGTCGGCGGGGGTGTGGTCGCGCTCGCCGCGCCCGTCCCGGTAGGCGGCCCGCTCGTCATCGAGCAGCCAGCGCAGGACGCGGACGTCGGCGGCGGCCGGGCCGGTGCGGAAGACGGCGAGCAGCTTGCCGCCGACCGGGCGCAGCCGCTCCAGCCGGGCGTCGCGGAAGTAGCGGCGCAGCTCGGCGAGGTCCTGGCGCAGCCGCGGGTCGTCCAGCAGGGTGCCGTCGGCGGGGGCGGGGGAGAGGTCCGGCTGGTGGAGGCTGAGGAGGTCCGCGAAGTCCTCGGCGCCGTCCGCCACGTCGACCGACCGGGTGCCGAGCAGCAGCAGCCCGCCGGCGGCGGTGAGGTCCTGGGGCAGGCAGGCCCGGGCGGTGGTCAGCCGCCCGGTGCCGGTGAGCCGCAGCTCCCCGCCGCCGAACTCGGCGACCCGGCGGGCGTTCAACGCCTGTGCGCGGTCGGCGAGTTCGGCGGCGGACCGGGCGAGCCGGTCGCGCAGGACCTCGTAGGTGCCGGCGTCGAGCCGGGTGTCGTCGAGGGCGTCCACGGTCAGTTCCTCAGGGGATCGGTCGCTCAGCGGGTCGTCAATTGGAGCCGTTGACGGAAGCGCCGGCCAGCGCCCCGATCGGTGTCTCCGCGATGCCCAGCTTCTTCGCCGAGTCGAGCAGGCGGCGCAGCTGTCCGGCCTGCTCGCCGCCGGTGCCGATCAGCTGCAGCAGCAGCGCGGAGACCGTCAGGTTCTGCACGTCCGCCGTGGACACCGAGGAGAGCACCCGGGTGAGGTCCTCGGTGAAGCTGGCCCGCCCGTCCAGCCAGGGCCCGGCCAGGGCCTGGGCGGTCTCCGAGTGGCCGACGAAGGCGTCCACGCTCTTGCCGGCCGTCACCGACTGCACCAGCTTGTCGAAGAAGACCGAGTCCCCGCCGACGATGTCGATCTTCGCCTTCTCCAGCCCGGCGGCGACCAGCGCGGCCTGCGCCTCGGCGATCTGCCGCTGCGTGTCCAGCCCGGCCAGTCGGACGTCCTTCTCGGCGGCCAGCCGCAGCCGGTACTCCTCGTGCTCGCGCGAGGCATCGTCCAGCTTGGCCATCGCCGCGGCCTTCTCGGTCAGGCCCTCGGCCTCGGCCTTCAGCTTGGCGCCGACCTCCAGCGCGGCCGCCTTCGCCTTCTCGGCCTGCACGGCGGCCTCGGCGCGGCCGACCTTCTCCACCGCCGCGGCCTCCTGCTCGCGCACCTGCACCCGGGCCAGCCCCTCGGCGGCGGCCTCCGCCCGGATGCCCTCGGCCAGCTTGACCTTGGCGGCCGCGTCCAGCTCGGCGGCCTGCTGCCGGGCCTCGGCCAGCACCAGCGCCTCGCGGGCCTTGTGCGAGGCGGCCTGCTCGGCGGCCTCGGCGGCCTTGATGTCCTTGACGAGCTTCTCCTGCGCCTCGGCCTCGGCCTGGATGACCACCGCCTTGCGCACCCGCTCGGCCTCCTCGGTGGCGCGCAGCGTCTTGACGGCCTCCTCCTGCTCGGCGACGGTGCGCTCGACCGCGACCCGCTCGCGGACCACGTCGGCGACCTCCCGCCGGCGGGACTCGACCTCCTTCTCCTTGGCCATCACGGCCAGTTCGGTCTCCCGCTCGCGGCCGACCACCTCCAGCAGGCGGTCCTTCTCGATCCGCTCGTTCTCCACCGCGATCACCCGCTCGCGGTTCTTCTGCGCCACCGCGACCTCGCGGGCCTGGTTCTCCCGCTGCACCCCGAGCAACTCCTCGGTGCGCAGGAAGGCGGTCTGGGCGTTGAGCCGCTCCTCCTCCTGCACCCGGGCGATCACCGCGTCCTCCTTGGCCCGCAGGGTCTCGATCTCGCGGCGCTGGCGGATCTCGGCGTCGGCCTGGCGGCGTTCGAGCTCCAGGACGGTCTCCCGGGCGTCCACGTTCTGCCGGGTGATCTCCTTCTCCTCGGTGCGCTGGTACTCGTTGGTGCGCACGTGCTCGATCGCGGTCAGCTCGGTGATCTTGCGGATGCCCTGGGCGTCCAGGATGTTGTCGCCGTCCAGCTGGCTCATCGGGGTCTGTTCCAGGTGGTCGATGGCCGCGTCCTCAAGGGTGTAGCCGTTGAGGTCGGTGCCGATGATCGCGATGATCTGGTCCCGGAACTCGTGCCGGTGGGTGTACAGGTCGGTGAAGTCCAGCTGCTTGCCGACGGTCTTGAGCGCCTCGGCGAACTTGGCCGCGAAGAAGTCCTGGATCGCCTGCGGGTCGCTGGCCCGGGCGGTGCCGATCGACTGCGCCACCTTGATGACGTCCTCGACGGTCTTGTTCACCCGGACGAAGAAGGAGATCCGGATGTCCGCCCGGATGTTGTCCCGGCAGATCAGCCCGTCCCGGCCGGCCCGATGGATCTCCACCGTCTTCGCGGTGATGTCCATCAACTCGGCCTTGTGCAGGATCGGCAGGACGATCGTGCCGGTGAAGGTGACGTCCACCTTCTTCGTCCGGGAGACGATCAGTGCCTTGCCCTGCTCGACCTTCTGGAACAGACGGCCCACGAACAGCAGCAGGGCGAGCAGGATGAGCAGCAGGACGGCGACGAGTACGCCGAAACCCACGGCGATGGTGTCCATCACGGTGTCCTTTGACGAGACGGTGGTGCGAAGTAGGTGAAGGAGAAGGTGAGATGACGATGCGTCGGGGGAGTGGTCAGATGCCCGGCGGCGACGGGTCGAAGGGCGCCACCAGGAAGTGCTCGCCGTCCGCGTCGTAGTCGAAGATCAGGGCGGTGCGGCCGGCCGTCAGACCCGGCTCGGCGTCGAGCACGCGGACCTGGACGGTCGCGGTGGAGCCGTCCTCGGCGGTGACCTCGGCCTGCCCGAAGTCGGGGGTCACCCGGCCGGTGCGGATCACGCAGACCCGGCCGACGAAGTCCCCCCGGGTGATCGGCCGGTCCTCGGGGAACAGCCGCCGCAGCGGCCGGACGAGCACCCGGGTGCCCGCCCAGGAGGCGACCAGCGCGACGGCGAACACGCCGCTGCGCGCCGGTGCCCCCGAGGTGAGGACGGTGCCGGCCAGGCTGACGAACCAGGCGAGCGCGACCAGCAGCGACACCGCCACCGTCGCGGGCACCCCGCCCAGCCCCAGCGCGTCCAGCACGCCCGCGTGGTGGACGGCGCCCCTCTCCCCGTGGGCGCCGTCACCACCGTGGGCGCCGTGCGCGCCGTGGGCGATCCCCCCGCCGGGCGCCCCGTGGGCCACGCTCCCCCCGACACCGTGCCCCCCGACACCGTGCCCGACGTGACCCACCTGGCCCACATGCCCGGCGTGCCCGGCACCCAGGTGGTGTCCGGCGCCGTGCCCCCCGTGCAGAGCGCCGGGCACCAGGCCGCCGAACAGCATCAGCAGCCAGTACCCGACGACCACCACGAGCGCGAAGCTGAACAGCGCCGTCGGAAAGGCCAGCGCGGCCGCGAAGAATCCCCCCATCCCGGCCACGCTCCCCCGTCTTTCCCCCGGCGTCGCGCTTCGGCGCCGGGGAGATCATGGCAGCGGGAGCGGCGTCCGCACATTGCCAGGATCCGGCAATCTTTACGGCCTTTTGACACCCTGGTACGCGCGCTCCCGGTGACATTGCGACAACCGGGCAACAGGACGGCCCCGACCAGGTCATCCGGGGTTTGCGGCCGGGTCCTAGAGCGGCTGCTCCGGCCAGTTCAGCAGTCGCGCGCCCATCGCCGCCGTCTCCAGGGTGAAGCGTTGCAACGCGTCGGAGGGGTCGTAGCCCGTGAGCGCCTTGATCCGCTCCAGCCGGTAGCTCAGCGTGCGCACGCTCAGCCCCAGCCGGCGCGCCGCCTCCGCGTTCACGTACGCCGCCTCCGCCTGCACCGCGATGGTGTCCAGCAGCGGACGGGCGCCGCCGCGCGCCTCGGTCAGCGGGCCGAGCACGCTGTGCACCAGGTCGGCCATCGCCGCCCGGTCGCGCATCAGCACCGGGAAGACCAGCAGCTCCTCGGCCTTCAGCTGCTGGGCCGGCAGGCCGAGGCGCTGCGCGTAGTCCAGCGCGTCCAGGGCCTCCTCGTAGCTGCGCAGCACCCCGCTGGCGCCCGAGTGCCGGCGGCCGGTCGCCACCCGCAGCACCGGGCGGTAGCCGGGGCCCGGGCGCAGCGTCAGGTCACCGAAGGCCTCCAGCACGGCGCGCTCGGAGTCCGGGGCGATGCACACCAGCCGGCCGTCCTTGCTGGCCAGCAGCACGTCCCGCTCGCCGAACCGCCCGGCGAGCTCCCGCTCCACCCGGTGCACCAGCGGATGGACGTCCGCGAACGGCTCGTCGCCGACCGCGACCGCCACCGTGTACGCGCCCGCCAGCCGTAGCCCGAACCGCTCCGCGCGCTCCGCCAGCAGGCCCAGGTCGCTGCGGCCGAACAGCAGGTCGTCGATGAACTCCCGCCTGGCCGCCTCCTCGTGACGGACCGCCAGGCGCTGTGCCCGCTCGTGCCCCTCGCCGAGCGCGGCCAGTGCGGCATCGGTGAAGGCCAGCACGGCGTCGCCCATCCGGCGCAGCTCGCCGACGCTGCTCGCTGCGGTCGTGCCGGGCAGCGTCTGCCAGGCCCGCCGGGCGGTCGCCAGGCACTGGGCGACCACCTCGCGCAGCCCGTGACCGGCCTCGGCGCACTGCTCACCGAGCCGGCGCAGGCCCTCCAGCTCCTCCCGGCGCAGTAGGCGCCCGGTGCGGGAGACGTCGGTGAGCAGGGCGAGGTAGGCCTCGGCCAGTTCGGTGGGTATGTCGCACTCGTTCGCCTCGGTCACGCTGTCCTGCCACCCCCCCGTGCGGCCTGAATTTCGGCGGTGAACTTTAGCAGCATCCTTACGGGCGGGGGTCTGGCGCCGTCGACGCCGCTAACGCTCACGGAAGTGCAGCACGAAGCGCGCGCTGCTGCCGTCGATCCGGCGCCGGACGTAGAGCGACGGCGTGCCGTCCGGGGTGCAGCTGACGCCTTCCCGGACCAGCAGCGGGGTGCCCGCCGGGACGCCCAGCAGCTCGGCGTCCGCCAGGTCCGCGCCGATCGCGCCGAAGGCTCGCCAGTCGTACTCCAGCTCCACCCCAACCGCCCGGGCCAGGTCCAGCACCAGGTTCCCGGCGTGACCGGGCCGGACCAGCTCGGCGGGCAGCGGCCCGAACGGCACCCAGTAGCTGCAGGCCGCCCGGGCCCGCCCGCCGAGGCGGATCACCGAGTCCACCCGGGACAGCTCGTCCGGCGCTCGGCCGAGCTGGCGGGCCGCCTCCTCGTCCTCCGCCGAGCCGGTCACCGGCGGGGCGGCGACCACGAACTCGCCGTCCCCCTGACCCCCCTCGGGCAGGGCCTCGTGCACGCTGCCCAGGTCGAAGCGCTGGCTGCGCGGGTCCACCGCGATCGAGACCCGGACGGCGGGCGGGCGGACGAAGGTGCCCACGCCCCGGCGGATCTCCACCACGGCCGCCCGCTCCAGCTCCGCGACCGCCTGCCGCACGGTCAACCGGTTCACGCCGAACTCGGCGCTCAGCTCCGGCTCGCTGGGCAGCCGCGCGCCCGCCGGGTAGCCGCCGGCGTCGATCCGCTCCTGGAGCCGGCGGGCCAGGCGGCGGTACAGCGGGGTGTTCGAAGGAGTGCTCGGGGGATTCGTCGCCACGGTCCCGATCCTACGAAGCCGAGGGCGGTGCCCCGGGTCGCCGTGGCCGGCCGACAGCGGTGGGATGGAGAGGTGCCCCGCACCCGGAAGGGATTGGACATCTAGACGTCTAGATGTCCTACTGGATGTCCTCCTCCTCCCGTGTGCGGCTTCACCCGAAAGGCCCCTCGCATGTCCCTGGTCAACTTCCGCGACTCCGCCCTCCTCAGCGACCCCGAGGGCCTGCGGATCCGCCCCGGGGTGCTGTACCGCTCCGCCCAGCCGTACCCGGCCGCCGACGAGGCCGTCGTCGCCCAGCTGCGCGCCTGCGACATCCGCACCATCGTCGACCTGCGCGACCCCCGCGAGACCCACCCCGCGGACTGGGCCGCCGCCGAGGAGGCCGGGATAGCCGTCGTCGCCGCCCCGGTGAACCCCGCCACCGACGCCCTCACCGCCCGCATGAGCACCATGACCACCGCCGCCGACCTCGGCGAGTTCTACGTGCTGCTCGCCGAGTCCGCCCCCGAGGCCGTCACCGTCGCCGTCGAGGCCGCCGCCCGCCCCGGCGCCGTCCTGCTCCACTGTGCCGCCGGCAAGGACCGCACCGGCCTGCTGACCGCTCTCCTGCTCGACCTCCTCGGCGTCCCCGCCGACCTCATCGTCGCCGACTACGCCCGCACCGCCGACGCCCTCCCGCAGATCTTCGCCAACCTCGCCGAACGCCACCGCACCGCCCTCAACGGGCAGGGCGCCACCCGCGTCACCGACTCCGACGGCCGCCACCTCACCATCCCCGCCCCCCTGCTGCAGGCCCCCGCCGAGGCGATGACCGTCTTCCTCCGGCGTGTCCACACCCACCACGGCGGCGCGGCGACCTTCCTCCCCGCCTGCGGCGTCCCGGCCGCGACCCTGGGCGCCTTCCTCGCCAAGGCGGCGGTGGCATGATCGGCGCCCAGGTCGTCCCGTAGCCCCGACGATCCGGTGGCCCGGCAATCCCGTTGCGCCGGGCCCGCCCGTCCTGGCAGCGTGCGGGGCCAGGGGGTGCCCTATGACCGCACTGCGCGAGATCCGCGCCGACCACGACGGCCGCACGATCGTGCTCTACCAGGCCTTCCCGCCGGCCGTCGCCGACGCGGCCCTGGCGGCGGGCCGCTTCGTGCCGCCGTTCAGCTTCCAACGGATGACCTGGATCAAGCCGTCGTTCCGCTGGCTGATGCACCGCAGCAACTGGGCCCGCAAGCCGGGTCAGACCAGGGTGCTGGCGGTCCGGATCACCCGTGAGGGCTGGGAGGAGGCGCTCGGCCGGGCCGTGCTGACCACCGCCCACCCGGACGAGGTGGCCCGCGCCGAGGTCCATGTGCAGTGGGATCCGGAGCGGACGCTGCGCGGGGCGGCGCTCAACCAGTACAGCATCCAGGTGGGCATCGGCCGCTCGCTGATCCGCACCTTCGCCGAGGAGTGGGTCACCGAACTCACCGACCTCACCCCGCAGGTGCAGCGGATCGCCGCGCTGGTCCGCGGGGGCCAGGTGGCGAAGGCGCAGCGGCTGCTGCCGCCCGAACGCCCGTACCGGCTGCCCGCCGGGACCGCGCGGCGGCTCAACATCCTGTGATCATCAGGGACTTCACACGTCCCGCCGTCGCACCACGACCACCGTCACCGCCACCGCGAAGACCGCCCACACCCCCATGGTGATCCAGGCGTCCAGCACACTGGGCGCCCACTTGCTCGTCGTGGTCGAGGAGTGGGGGTTGTAGGTGAGCCTGCCGACGGTGGCCAGCGGCAGGTGGCTGCCGATCTCGTGCAGCCACCGGTAGCGGTCGCCGCCGAACATCAGCGGCATGATGAAGAACAGCAGTACCAGCGACACGATCGAGGCGGTGGCGTGCCGCAGCACCGCGCCCAGTGCCATCCCGATCAGCGCGCAGACCGGCACGATCGCCGCGTAGGAGAGGACGGCCCGCAGGCTGACCCCTTCGGTGATGGAGAGTCCGACGTGCCGGGAGGCCAGCATCGCGTTGGTGGTGAAGAAGGACAGCGTCGACACCACGATCCCGGCGAGCGCGGTGATCCCGCCGATCAGCAGCACCTTGGCGGCGATCACCCCGCGCCGGTCCGGCACCGCGGCGAAGGTGGTGCGGATCATCCCGGTGGTGTACTCGCCGAACACGGTGATCGCCCCGAGGCTGCCGGCCGCGATCGCCATCAGGTAACAGGCGATGTTGCTCAGGCCGTGGAACAGTGGGTCGTACCGGTACGGCGGCATGCCGGGCATCCGCGGCGGCGGGTGGTCGATGTACGTCAGGTCGCTGTGGACGGCGTTGATGTTGATCACGATCGCCGCCAGCGAGGCGAGCGCCAGCACCCAGTACGTCGACCGCAGCGAACGCAGTTTGATCCACTCGGCGGTGAGCAGGTCGGTGAACCGGGGTGCCGGTTCGGCGAAGTGGACGGTCTTCGGGAAATCGACGGTCATGGTGCTCAACGGGCCTCTCCTGCCAGGTACTCGACGCTGTCGGCGGTCAGGGACATGAACGCGGACTCCAAGGAGGACGTCCGGGTGGCCAGCTCGTGCAGCACCACGCCTTGGCGCAGCGCGAGTTCGCCGATCCGTTCGGCGGGCATTCCGGTGACGATGCCGAACTGCTGGTCGACCAGGCCGACTTCGGCGCCATCGGCGCGCAATGCGTCGGCCAGCAGCGAAAGTTCCGGCGCCCGCACGGCCACACTCGACTCCGCGTTGCGCGCCGAGAACTCGGCCAGGCTCTCGTTCGCGATCAGCCGTCCGCGCCCGATCACCACCAGGTGGTCGGCGGTGTGCTCCATCTCGGCCATCATGTGGCTGGAGACGAAGACCGTCCGCCCCTCGTCCGCGAGCCGGCGGAACAGCCCGCGCACCCAGAGCACGCCCTCGGGGTCCAGCCCGTTCAGCGGCTCGTCGAAGAGCAGCACGGGCGGGTCGCCGAGCAGGGCGCCGGCGATGCCCAGGCGCTGCTTCATGCCCAGCGAGTAGCCGCCGATCCGCCGGCCGGCGGCCTTGCCGAGGCCGACCTCGGCCAGCACCTCGTCGACCCGCCCGAGCGGGATCCGGTTGCTGCGGGCCAGCGCCGACAGGTGCGCCCTGGCGCTGCGCCCGCCGTGCACGTCCCCGGCGTCCAGCAGGGCGCCGACGTGCCGCAGGCCGCGCGGCCGGTTCGCGAAGGGCACGCCGTCGACGGTGACGGTGCCCCCGGTGGGGGTGTTGAGGCCCAGGATCATCCGCAGCGTGGTGGACTTGCCCGCGCCGTTGGGGCCGAGGAAGCCGGTGACGGCGCCCGGCCGGACGGTGAAGGTCAACTGGTCGACGGCCGTGGTGGCGCCGTACCGCTTGGTCAGTCGCTCGATCTCGATCACGGGGGCAACGGTGCCGGTCAGGGCCCTGGTCGGGCATCGGGCGGCGGGACACAACGAGGAGCGGCCGCACCCGCCCCCGGGATTACTCCCGCGGGCCAATGTGCCGCCGCACCGGCCGCCGCTACCATCGCGTCATGATCACCGAACCCCGCCCGCCCCTGCTCAGGCGCCTGCCCGCGGGCGTGTGGGTGGCGGCGCTCTGGACGGCCTTGGTGGTGTTCCGGTTCTTCACCCGGGCCGACGAACTGCGCCACCTCTTCGACTACCACGGCAACCCCGAGGACATGCCGCTGGTGGTCACGGCCGTGGTCACCACCCTGGTCGCGTTCCTGCTGGTCCGACTGCCGCTGGCCGCCATCGCGGTGGCGCTCGCGGGCAGCATCTTCGCGCTCGGGATGTGGCAGGTCCCGGAGACCACGGGGCTGCAGTTCCTGATCGCCGACGCCGTGGTCGGCTACTGCGCGGCCACCCGCTCCCGCGCGGTCTCGCTGAGCGCCCTCGGGCTGCCGCTCGCCACGCTCGGGGCGCTGCTGCTCTGGGGTGCCGTCAACGACTACCCCGTCAACCCGCTCGCCTACGCCGGCTTCGGTGCGACCGTCCTGATCGCCTGGCTGGTCGGCAACACGATCCACCAGGGCCGCGCCCACACCGAGGCCCTGCGCGGGCGCGCCACCGAACAGGCCGTCACCGCCGAACGGCTGCGCATCGCCCGTGAGTTGCACGACATGGTCGCCCACAACATCGGCATCATCGCGATCCAGGCCGGCATGGGCAGCCGGGTCATGGACACCCAGCCCGCCGAGACCCGCAAGGCGCTGAACGCCATCGAGGCCACCAGCCGGGAGACCCTGGCCGGGCTGCGCCGGATGCTGGGCGCGCTGCGGCAGGGCGAGGGGGAGTCGGCGCCGCTCGAAGTCGCGCCGGGGCTCGACGAGTTGGAGCGGATGGTGGAGAAGGCGGCGGGCGCCGGGGTGCGGGTCGCGCTCACCCGGCGCGGCGATGCCCGCACCCTGCCGCCCGAGGTGGACCTCGCCGCCTACCGGATCGTCCAGGAGGCCGTCACCAACGTGGTCAAGCACTCCGGCACCCGCGACTGCCACGTCACCGTCGCGTACGAGGACCGGGAACTCGGCGTCACCGTCGTGGACCTGGGCGCCGGCGCCGCGACCGGCACCCCCGGCACCGGCTACGGCCTGGCCGGCATGCGCGAGCGGGTCGCCCTGCTGCACGGCGAGTTCAGCGCCGGCCCGCGCCCCGAGGGCGGCTTCCGCGTCGCCGCCCGGCTGCCGATCCCCGAAGAAGCCGCCCTGGAGGTGGGACCGTGATCCGCGTCGTCCTGGTCGACGACCAGCCGCTCATCCGCACCGGTCTGCGGGTGCTGATCGCCGACGCCCCCGACCTGGAGGTGGTCGGCGAGGCCGGCAACGGCGCCGAGGCCGTCGAACTGGTCGCCCGGCTGCGCCCGGACGTCGCCGTGATGGACATCCGGATGCCCGGCATGGACGGCATCGAGGCGACCCGCCGGATCCTCGCCGACCCGGACCTGCCCACCCATGTGCTCGTCCTCACCACCTTCGACGACGACGACTACGTGTACGGCGCGCTGCGCGCCGGGGCGAGCGGTTTCCTGGTCAAGGACCTGGCCCTGGAGACCATCCTGGACGGCGTACGGGTGGTCGCCGCCGGGGACGCCCTGCTCGCGCCCGGCATCACCCGGCGCCTGATCGGCGAGTTCGCCGCCCGCCCGGAGGCCGCCGCCCGGCCCCGGAAGTCCGCCGCGGGCATCACCGGGCGCGAGCGCGAGGTGCTGACCCTGGTCGGCCGCGGCCTGTCCAACGCGGAGATCGCCGAGGAGCTCACCATCAGCGTGGCCACCGCCAAGGCGCACGTCGCCCGGCTGTTCACCAAGCTGGACGCCCGGGACCGGGTCCATCTGGTCATCCACGCCTACGAGTTCGGCCTCGTCGCGCCCTCCTAGGACATGCCCGGGGCGCGCCCCGGGAACGCGACGAGCGCCGGGGTGGGCCCGCACAACCCACCCCGGCGCTCTACCCCTGTGTCAGATCGTCATAGGCGGTGCCTCAGGGGACGATCGCGTGCGAGATCTGGCAGGAGCTGTTCACGTTCGACCAGGTCGCCTGCATGGCGAACGAGCCGGTCGAGAAGTTCACGTTCTGCGCGCCGCCGGTGCCGCCGGTGCCCTTCCAGGCGCACTTGTCGCCGTTCTCGGCACCCGTGGAGTCGGTCCAGCCGCCGGCCGGGTTCTGGTCGGTGACGGTCTCCGCGTACTCGTGGCCGTACACGATGGTCACGCCGTCCAGCAGGCCCGCGTTGCCGCTGTTGACGTAGTTCTGGCCGCAGGAGGTGCCCATGTCGGTCACGTACGGGTTGTTGCTGAACGCGATGTCACCGTACGGCGAGGTGGCCGCGCCACCGCTCAGCGTGGTGTCGCCGTTCCAGTCGTGCCAGGCGCAGAACTGACCGGTGGAGGTGTTGAAGCCGTCCGGGTGGGTCCCGGTCGGCGAGAGCACGATGTACTGCGCGTTGCGGTTGGAGGCCGCGGTGGTGTTGCCGAAGTGCCCGGCGGCCGCGATGGCCTCGGTGGCGATCTGGTTGCCGGTGGCCTGGCCCGGCGCGGCGGTCGAGTTGTCCACCCAGACGCCGGCCAGCGCGCCGCCGGTCGGGTAGCCGACGTGCGCGGCGGTCGACGGGCAGGTGGTGGCGCCCTTGGTGATGCCCTCGCAGTACTGGGTCAGGACGCCGGACCAGAGTTCGTTGTTGGTGCCCAGGCCCTTGTACAGCTGCTGCGCGCGCACGGCCTCGCCCGACGGGTCGCCGGACATCGTGGTGTAGCCGTTGGCGTCGGTGCCCGCGGTGCCCCACTGGGAGCCCCAGATGACCACGTAGACCTTCGGGGCGCCGGTGGTGACACCGATGCCGTCGACGCCGCCGCCGTACTTCAGGTTCGACGTCCGGGTCGCGGCCGCGGAGGCGGCGTTGGCGTGCTGGGCGCTCTCCTTGGTGGGGACGACGCCGTGCCGGTACGGGTGGCTGTTCCCGGCGAACTCGCTGCTCGGCTGGTCCGCCTGGGCGGCCGGGGCGGCGGCGAAACCGGTGGCGGCCAGCGCCAGCGCGCTGAGGCCGGTCAGGGCCCGGACTCGCGCCTTGCGGGAGGTGGGGGACATGCCCATTGTGAGGGTTCCTCTCTCATGCCGACCGCACACGGATGGGGCGCGGCGGCACTGTGGGGGACAAATGGGGAGGAGCAACGACGGCGACCCGGAACCACTGGCGGTTCGTCATGAACAGTCAGTGAAGTGGGGATGGGGCACCGGTTTACCGCCGACGGCCGGAAGCAAAGCACCGCCGCCGAAACCGGGTCAACGACGGCGATAGTAAGACCAACCCCAAGGGAACCCCCGGCGAACGTATAGAACGCCAAAAGGCGGCAGCTGACGGGCTGTTGACACGCGTAGCGCAGCCGAATCTCAACAGTTGAGGGTGCGGTTTACACCGTATTCGCCCCCCCGCCTCCTCCCCGCGACCTGCACCGAAAGGCCACAACCGCCCCTTCCCAGCCTCCCGGTCGGTGCCCTACCTTGTCCGCACCACTGCGACCGCCGTCCGCGGGAACACCGGCGACACCCGTGCTCCGGCGCGCACCTCGCCCGCTACGGCCCCTCGATCTCCCCGATCCGCATGATCCCCCCGTGCGAGTCGAGCACCACGTCGTAGGCGTTGCCGAAGCAGGCGTACGGGTCGGCCGGGTCGAGGTCGGCGAGGCAGTCGTTGAGGTGGGTGACCAGCTCGTCCAGCTGGACGGGCTTCGCCGCGTCCCCGTGCGGGCGGTCGACCAGCGTCGCCGTCACGCCCGACGCCGCGAAGCCGTAGCGGACGGGCGTGCCGGTGGCCTCGTAGTGGGGCGGGGTGCAGCCGTAGCGGCCGGTTTGGGCGGTGAGCCCGGTCGGGTCGGCGGCCACGATGACGAGCACCTGGTGGCCGGGCAGTCGACTGGGGGCCGGGCACGGGTAGCCGGGGTCCGGGGCGGCGATGGTGCCGGCGCCGGGGGAGTCGGCGGCCTCGTCGTCGGCGAGGTCGTCCCCGTCGTCCAGCGGGTCGTCGGCGCCCTCGTCGGCGAGGGCGGCGGCGGAGGAGGCCGCGTTCACCGTCGGGCGGGAGTCGGCGGGGGTGCAGCCGGTGAGGCAGGCCAGGGCGGTGCCGGTCAGCACGGCGGCGGCGAGGAGGATGCGGGGCACGGCCATGGCACAAGTCTCCCCGGGCGGCGGCGCTGGTCCGCACTCGGGTGCACGACCGGCGCGCGGGGAACGGTTCCCGCCCCCGCCGGATGTGCGGATCCGGCAGGGGCGGGAAGTCTCGGGACGGCACCCGGGGAGGGCCTCAGGCCGCGACCGGCCGCTGCGCCTCGTACACCTCGCGCACCCGCGCCCGCGCCGTCGGCTCCACGCCCAGGTGGTCGAGCCCGAGCAGCGCCGCGCCCAGGACGGGCGGCGCGACGACCACCCGCGGCTCGGCCAGCGGGGCGGCCTCGGCGAGGCGCGCCGTGAGGTTGTCGAGCAGCAGCGGCTGCCGGGAGGCGAGCACCCCGCCGCCGAGCACCACCGGGGTGGGGACGTCCAGCAGGTCCAGCCGTCTCAGCGCGACGACGGCCAGCCGGACGATCTCGTCGGCCTGTCGGTCGATCAGCTCCAGGGCGGTGGCGTCCCCTTCGCCCGCGACCGCGAACAGCACCCGGACGATCTCGTGCAGCCGGGCGCTCGGCAGGTGCCCGAGGTGGACGGCCTCCGCGACGGCCCCGGCGCTGGGCAGGCCGAAGTGCTCGGCGATGGCCCGGGCCAGCGCGGTCGGCCCGCCGCGCCCGTCCTCCGCGCGGACGGAGTGCCACATGCTGGTGAGGGCGAGCCCGCCGCCGCCGCCCCAGTCGCCGGTGAGCTCGCCGAGCGCGGGGAAGCGGGCGGTGCGTCCGTCCGGCAGCAGGCCGACGCAGTTGATCCCGGCGCCGCAGACCACCGCGACCCCGCGTGGGCCGTCGGTGCCGGCCCGCAGCAGGCCGAAGGTGTCGTTGACGACGGTGTTGCTGGCGCCCCAGGGGTGCGATTCGAGGGCGGTGCGCAGCGCCTCCTCCTCCACGGGGAGGTCGGCGTTGGCCAGGCAGGCGCTGACGTGGCTGGTGAGCACGCCGTTCCAGGAGGGGTGGCCGGCCGCCGCGGCGGCCTCCTCGACCAGCGGAGCGAGGCCGGCGACGGCTGCGGCGCCGCCGATCCTCTGGGGTGCGAAGCCGCCGCCGTGGGCGGTGCCCAGGACGGTGCCGTCGGCGCCGATCAGGGCGACGTCGGTCTTGGAGTTGCCCGCGTCGATGGCGAGTACGCCGGGCAGGAGTGGTTCGGGCTGGTGGGTCATCGGGTCCCCGCGGCTCGTACGTGGCCCGGCCGCAAGCCCCGGCCGGGGTGCCCGGCCGGGGTGCCCGGCCGGGGGTGGTCGGTCTCCTCGCTGCGCGCCCGGCCCGTACTCCGGAGCGATCCGAAGCGGGTCGGGCACCGGGCCGATCAGGCCCAGGCGAGGTGCTCGCGGTTGTGGGCGAGCAGCAGGTCCGTGAGCCGGTCGGCGAGTTCGATCTGGCCGACCAGCGGGTGGGCGAGCAGGGCGTCGAAGACCCGGTCGCGTCCGCCGCGCAGGGCGGCGTCGAGCGCGAGGTGCTCGTACGAGGTGACGGCGGCGACCAGTCCGGCGAACAACGGCTCGACCGGCCGCTGCGGCAGCGGCCGCACGCCGTCGGCGTCCACCTCGGCCGGTACCTCGATGACGGCGTCGTCCGGTAGGAAGGGCAGCACGCCGTCGTTGCGGGTGTTCACCACCTGCACGGATGTCCCGCCGCCGGTGCCCAGCAGTGCCGCGATCAGCTGGACGGCGGCCTCCGAGTAGAAGGCCCCGCCGCGCTTGCCGAGCAGCTCCGGCTTGGTGTCCGAGCCGGGGTCGGCGTACAGCTCCAGCAGCTGCCGTTCGATCTCGGCGACCTGTGCGGCCCGCGAGCCCTGCGCCTTGAGCTCCTCGACCACCGCGTCGTGCTGGTAGAAGTACCGCAGGTAGTACGAGGGCACCACGCCGAGCCGTTGGACGAAGGGCTGCGGCAGGTGGAGGTCGTCGGCGATCTCCTTGCCGAAGTCCCGCAGCAGCTCGGGCAGCACCTCCCGACCGGCGGAGGAACCGGGACCGTCCAGCAGGGTCACCCCGCGCTCCCAGGTCAGGTGGTTGAGCCCGACGTGGTCCAGCCGGACCAGCTCCGGCGCGACCCCGAGGTGCGCCGCGAACTTGCGCTGGAAGCCGATCGCGACGTTGCACAGCCCGACGGCCTTGTGGCCGGCGCTCTGCAGGGCCCGGGTGACGACGCCGACCGGGTTGGTGAAGTCCACGATCCAGGCGTCCGGGTTGGTCCGGCGGACCTGCTCGGCGATGTCCAGCACGACCGGGACGGTGCGCAGCGCCTTGGCGAGCCCGCCCGCGCCGGTGGTCTCCTGGCCGACGCAGCCGCATTCCAGCGGCCAGGTCTCGTCCCGGTCGCGGGCCGCCTGCCCGCCGACGCGCAGCTGGAGCAGGACGGCGTCGGCGTCCGCGACCCCCGCTGCGAGGTCCGTGGTCGTGGTGACCGTGGCCGAGTGCCCCTGCTTGGCGAAGATCCGTCGGGCCAGGCCGCCGATCAGCTCCAGCCGCTCGGCGGCCGGGTCGATCAGCACCAGTTCGCCGACCGGCAGGGTGTCGCGCAGCCGGGCGAAACCGTCGATCAGCTCCGGGGTGTAGGTCGAACCACCGCCGACGATTGCCAACTTCAGTGCGGACATCAGCCCTTGACCCCTGTCAGTGTCACGCCTTCGATGAAGGCCTTCTGTGCGAAGAAGAAGAGGACGATCACCGGCGCCATCACCAGCAGGGTGGCGGCCATGGTGAGGTTCCAGTTGGTGTGGTGGGCGGCCTTGAACGACTCCAGGCCGTAACTGAGCGTCCAGGCCTCGTGGTTGTTGCTGGCGTAGATCTGCGGGCCGAAGTAGTCGTTCCAGCAGTAGAAGAACTGGAAGAGCGCGACGGCGGCGATGGCCGGCTTGGCCATCGGCAGGACCACCCGCAGCAGGGTGCGCAGGTCGCCGCAGCCGTCGATCCGGGCGGCCTCGATGTACTCCTTGGGGATGGTCATCAGGAACTGGCGCAGCAGGAAGATCGAGAAGGCGTCGCCGAAGGCCATCGGGATGATCAGCGGCCAGAGCGAGCCGCCCATGCCCATCTGCTTGGCCCAGAACAGGTACATCGGGATGACGGTGACCTGGGGCGGAAGCATCATCATCGCGATGACCGCCATCAGCGCCAGATTGCGGCCGCGGAAGCGGAACTTGGCGAGCGCGTAGGCGACCGGCAGGCTGGAGACGATGGTCAGCAGGGTGCCGGCGCCGGCGTACACCAGGGTGTTGCGCCACCAGGTGAGGAAGCCGGGGGTGTCCCACACCTTGCCGTAGTTGCCCCACTCCCAGTGGGTGGGCCAGTAGTCGGTGGTGAGCGCCTGCTGGTCGTCCATCACCGAGGTGAGGAAGACGAAGACGAAGGGCAGCAGGAAGAACAGCGCGGCGGCGATCGCCAGGGAGTGCACGGCCACCCAGTTGAGCACGGCGCGGCGCCGGGCGGCCCGGGCGGCGGGACCGCCGGCCCGGGGGGCACCGGCCGGGGAGGGCGCCTCGGTGAGCGTGGAGCTGAGAGTCATGGTGAAGTCCTCATTGGTCCGCGATCCGGTCCGCTGGTCGGTCGCTGGTCGGTCCGCGATCCGGTCCGCTAGTCGTCGCTCGCCATGAAGCCGGACCGGCGGCGGAGCAGGATCGAGGTGACGGCCATCGAGATGGCGAACAGCACCAGGGCGACGACGCAGGCCGCGCCGTAGTTGAAGCGCTGGAAGCCGAGGTTGTAGACCATCTGCGGCAGGGTCCAGGTGGAGCCCTGGGGGAAGCCCGGCTCGAACGGCTGGCCGGAGTTGCCCGCGATGCCGCTGGCGACCTTCCCGGCGACGATCGCCTGGGTGTAGTACTGCATGGTCTGGATGACCCCGGTGACCACCGCGAACATGATGATCGGCGAGATGTTCGGCAGTGTGACGTACCGGAACCTCTGGAACGGGCCGGCGCCGTCCAGCTCGGCCGCCTCGTACTGCTCCTTGGGGACGTCCAGCAGCGAGGCCATGAAGATGACCATCAGGTCGCCGACGCCCCACATGGCGAGCATGGTGAGCGCGGGCTTGGACCAGTCGGGGTCGGCGAACCAGCCGGGCTGCGGCAGGCCGAGTTCGCCGAGCAGGTGGTTGACCGGGCCGGTGCCCGGGTTGAGCAGGAACGCGAAGGCGACGGTGGCGGCCACCGGCGGGGCCAGGTACGGCAGGTAGAACACCGTGCGGAAGAAGCCGACACCGGTCTTGATCTTGGTGATCAGCAGTCCGACGCCGAGGCCGAAGGCGACCCGCAGGGTCACCATGACGACGACCAGCCACAGGGTGTTGCGCAGGCCCTGCCAGAAGGTCGGCAGCTCGTCGAGGGCGTAGTCCCAGTTCTTCAGCCCGTTGAAGCTGGGCGCGCCGAAGCCGTTGTACTGGGTGAAGGAGAAGTAGACGGTCGAGACCAGCGGGTAGACGAAGAAGACGCTGAACCCGATCAGCCAGGGCGAGAGGAAGGCGAGGGCGCGGGCCGCCTCCCGGCGGCGCTTCCGGCGCAGCAGGCGCTGCGTGGAGGACGCCGCCGGGTCGGCCGGCCCAGTGCCCTTGGCGGCGCCGCCCTCGGGGGCGCCTCCCTTGCGGGTGCCGAACGCGATTGACATGGGAGCTCCGTGGACCGTTCCCGCCGCCTACTTGGCCTGGGCGATGTCGGTGTCTATCTGCTTCGCCGTGCCGGCCAGGCCGGCCTGCAGGTCGGCCTGCTTGCCGGACTCGTAGTCGTAGCCGAGGTTCTGCAGCGAGAGGATGTAGCCGCCGCCGTTGACGCTGGCCGGGGTGGTGCCGGAGTGCGGGTTCTTGGCGACGTCCAGGAAGGTCTTGAAGTTGGGGTCGCTGACCAGCTTCGGCGAGTTGAGTGCGTCGAAGGTGCTCGGCACGTTGTGGATCTCGTTGGCGAAGTTGACCACCGCGTCGGTGTCGGTGGTCAGGTACTTGACCAGCTCCCAGGCCGCGGCCTGCTTCTTGCTGGTGCTGGCGATGCCGACGATGGTGCCGGTCTGGTAGCCGCGCCCGTAGGTGTCCGCCTGGTCGTCCGGGACGGGGAACGGCGCGGTGGCCCAGTCGAAGTCGGGCTTGTTCTCGGCGAGCGAGGCGGTGCGCCACTCGCCGTCGATGGCCATCGCGACCTGGCCGGTCTGGAAGGGGCTCTTGGCGCTGAACTCCTCGCCGAAGGTGGCGCGGAACTTGTCCAGCTTGGCGAAGCCGCCGAGCTGGTCGACCATGCCCTTCTGCCAGTTGAGCATCGCGGCGACCTTCGGGTCGGCGGCGATGTTCGACTTGCCGTCGGCGTTGAAGTAGGTGGGGCCGTACTGACCGAGGAAGTGTTCGATCTGGGACTCGTAGCCGTGGTACAGCGGCATGAAGCCGAGTTGCTTGTACGAGTCGCCGTCGGGGACGGTCAACTTCTTGGCGTCGTCGGCGAATTCGCTGAAGGTCCTGGGCGGGTTCGCGATGCCGGCCGCGGCGAAGGCCTTCTTGTTGTAGTACAGGCCGTAGGCGTCGCCGAGCAGCGGCAGAGAGCACTGGTCGCCCTGGAACTGCGAGTAGTTGAGCATCGCGGCCGGGAAGGTCTTGGCCGCGTCGATGCCGCTCTTCTGCAGCAGGGGCTTGAGGTCGACGAAGGCCTTGGTCGAGCAGAACATGCCGACGTTGTTGGTGGTGAAGGAGGACACCACGTCCGGCGCGTCGTCGCCGCCGGCCCGCAGGGCCTGGTTGACCTTGTCGTCCGCGATGTTGCCCACGGTCTTGACGTGGATGTTGGGGTGGGCCTTCTCGAAGGCGGCGATGTTGTCGTTGATCGCCTTCACCTCGTTGTCCTGGCTCCAGCCGTGCCAGAAGGTGATGGTGACGTCCTTGCCGCCGGCCGAGTCGTCGGTGCCGCCCGCGTCGTTGGAACCGGTGCAGGCGCTGGCGAGCAGGGCCAGCACGGCGCTGCCGGCGACGGCGGCGATCGTGCGACGGCCTCTGCGGGAGGTGGTGGCGTGCACTTCGAGGTCCTCCTGGAGGTGCGCGGGCAGGCGTCATTGCCTCGGGTCCCGCGTGGGGGTAGGGGAGAGGTGGGTGCAGGTGAACGAGGTGACAGGGGGAGCGTCAGTGGGTGGAGAAGACCGCCTCGCGGGCGTCGGCGAGGGCGCGTTGCAGAGCGCCGTGCAGGACGGGTGAGCCGGGCAGGGCACTGCTGCGGACTTCCGGCCGGGCGAGGCAGATCCGGGCCAGTTCGTCCTCGACGAGCGCGCGCAGGCGTTCGCCGCCCGCGCTCGGCACCGCGCCGGAGAGGACCACCAGCTGGGGGTCGATCACGGCGACGATCACGGCCAGCCCGACGGCGAGCCGCCCGGCCAGTTCGGTCAGGAAGGTGTCGCCGGCGCCCGGGGTGGCCAGGGCCTTGGCGATCGACTCCTCCGCGCTGGGCGCGCCGAGGCCGTGCTCGCGGGCCAGGGCGCGGACGGCGGGTGCGCCGACCTGGGCCTGGAAGCCGCCGAACTTGCGCCGCCGGGCGTCCCACTCGACCGGGGAGTCGGGCACCGGCATGTAGCCGACCTCCCCGGCGCCGCCGGTGAAGCCGCGGTGCAGGCGTCCGGCGATCACGATCGCGGCGCCGACGCCCGCCTCGGCCCAGAGCAGGACGAAGTCCTCGAAGCCCGCCGCCGCGCCGGAGGCCTGCTCGGCGACGGCGGCCAGGTTCACGTCGTTCTCGATCGACACCGGCGCGCCGATCGCCCCGGACAGCTCCTCGACCAGCCGCGGCGAGTGCCAGCCCGGCAGGTGGGAGGCGTAGCGCAGCTTGCCGGTGACCGGGTCGGGGGCGCCGCCGAGGCCGATCGCGACGGTGCGCAGGCTCCCCGGGCCGAGCCCCGCGGCCCGGACCGCCCCGGCGACGGCGGCGGCGACCGCGGGGACGGTCCCGGCGGCCGGGACGCCCCGGGTCGACACGGCGTGCTCGGTCAGCGTGGTCCCGGTGATGTCGGCGATCGCGACCCTGATCCCGCTGTTGGTGACGTCCAGCCCGGCGACGTACCCGGCGGCCGGATTCACCTGGTACAGCTGCGCGTTGGGGCCGGGGCCGCCCTCCGTGGTGCCGACCGGCAGGACCAGCCCGGCCGCCTCCAGGCGGGCCAGCAGCTGGGAGGCGGTGGGCTTGGACAGCCCGGTCAGGGTGCCGATCTGGGTGCGCGAGAGCGGGCCGTTGGCCAGCAGGAGTTCGAGGGCGGCGCGGTCGTTGATGGCGCGCAGGAGGCTCGGGGTGCCGGCGAGGGGGGCCTTGACGGTGCTCTTGGTCATGCCCGGAATCCTCCTCTTTCGGCCGGTTGCCGGGAACTGTTAGGAAACTTTCCAGTTGCTTGTACAGGACCGTACGGGCCGCGTCAGCGGGGTGTCAATGGCCGGTGGAGCGGAGGATGCCGAAGCGTTACCGGACAGCGCGAAGCCCCGCCCCCGCCGGAGCGGGGCTGGTGCCCGCCCAGCCTTCAAAAAAAAAGAAGCTGATATAAAAAGAAAATAACTGCGCCGCTCCTCCTTGGGTAAGGAGGGGTGGCGCGCCAATGAGTGAAAGAATTAGAGAAGATGGGAACTGGTGGCCCCTCGGCGAGCCGAGGGGCCACACCAGTTAAAGCAAATCAGCTACTGAAAACAGGCGCGGCGACCTCCTCCGGCGAGGAGGGGTGCCGCGGTTACTATGGACAAATAACGACAGGGGTGCGGGTATCTGAAGGAAGCGCCAGATAACCGGCGATCACAGCGAGGGTCGCCCAACTCCGCTGGTTGGACCAACTCGGAGCCCACCCGCCTGTCCAGTAAGCCACCCCTTGTCGCCCGTCGCCGCTTCCGGAAGGCCAGAACGGCGCCCGCAAATACCCGGCCCCCGCGCCTGCGGACGGCAGGGCGGACTCGTGGGGACTAAATGCGG
>NZ_JBIWPN010000010.1:102607-250125 GCF_044768305.1 Kitasatospora sp. NPDC101155
GCCCCCCAACCCCGGGTGTTTCCACAACCCGGCCCCCCCCCCGCCTGCCCATAACCCCACCCTTTGCCGCCCCTCGCCCGTGCGGCAGGCCCCCCGCGGCGACGGCATTTCCGGGCCCCTGCGCAGGAAGTCGGCCAGACCGACTTCCTGCGCAGAAGACGGGAGGGTTGTGGGTCAATCACAGCTCCTTTCGCCGTCCCGCCGCGATCGTGATCGCGGCGGGACGGAACGCGCTGCAGGGTGAGCAGGGAGCGGATGGGATGGCAAAGGCCTGGCCCGCGTCATCGGACGCGGGCCAGCCCAAACATCAGGTGCCCCGCCCGCCCACCCCGTTGGAACGCCACGGGTGCCAGTGCGACGGAAGCGCTCCCACCTGGCCCGACCCGCAACCGCCGCGATGGGCGGGCGGCCGGGCCGCCCGAACCCGGGGGAATCCGGGCGGACCCGCCCCCGAGGCCCGAGCCCTTCGCGGCCCGCTCGCGCCGGCACTTCCGCTGACGGGCGCGCCAGCAGGCCGGAGGTCAGACACCCCATGTCGTTGGGTGTCAAGCGGCAATGGGTTGGGCGTGGTGTGACCAGGCGGTCGCCTCGTCGTAGAGGGTGCGGGTCTTGAGGCAGCCGTGGAGTATGCCGACCAGGTGGTTGCCGACCTGCCTGAGGGCCGGGTTGTAGCCGGCCTCACGGGCGCGCTGCTTGTCGTAGTAGGCGCGGGCGCCGGGCGAAGCCCTCAGGGCGGAGAACGCCTGCGTCTGCAACGCGTCGGCGAGCCGGTTGTTGCGGACGTAGCGGGCAGCCCCGAAGGCAAGTCCCCGACGGTCTACTTCGACGACGTGACGGGCAACTACATCCTCCAAGGCTGGAAGGTGCTCGACCTGGAACGTCTCTCGCAGATGGACATCCCCGGGCACGAGACCGTGATCGAATTCCCCAAGCGCATGATGCAGTTCTTCCCGGAGGTGAACGGTGGCAGCAGTCCCATCGCTTGAGGATCTGCTGCGGACCTGCACCCGCTCAGCTCTCCACCTGGAGATGCGCGATGGATACATGCGGGACGACCCGCTGTTCCTCCGTTGGCTCAGCGGACAGCGCGACGACCCTGCCGACCGCCCGTCGTGGTGGAGCCCCTGGTTGCAGCTCATCGAGGAGACCACGAGCCGCGGCGTTGAGGTGCGGCGCGCGCGGGTCGTCTCGGAACCGGTGAGCGAGTACATCCGGTTCGAGCACGAGATCACGTTCCGGAACATCGCCTCCGGTGAGCAGGTCAGGTGGCTTCCCCGTCGGCAGGCGACCGGCCTGGCGCTCCCGGGCAACGACTTCTGGCTGATCGACGGACAGCTTCTCCTGGTCCACCACTTCAGCGGTGACGGCGACTTCGTGGACGACGAGGTCACCACCGATCCGCAGACCGTGAAGCTCTGCACCTCCGCCTTCGAGGCCGTCTGGGAACGGGCAGTCCCGCACGAGGACTTCCGGCTGCGCTGACCGTGTCCGCGTCGTCCAGCGTTCAGCAAGCCAAGCAGGCCCTCGGCCAGCGTCTGCGCGACATCCGGCGAGACTCCGGACTCAGCGCGCGGGCGCTGGCCGAAGCTGCTGGGTGGCATGAATCGAAGTGCTCCAAGATCCAGAGCGGCCGGGTGATGCCATCGGAGGCCGACCTACATGTCTGGACGGCCATCTGCGGGGTCCCGGATCAGGCAGCAGACCTCATCGCGACGGCCCGGAACATCGAGGGAATGTACGTTGAGTGGCGGCGCCTTGAGCGCGCCGGCCTCAAACGGGCTCAGGAGTCCGTGCGTCCCCTGTTCGAGCGCACGCGGCGATTCCGGATGTACCAGTCGTGGGTCATCCCCGGCCTGCTCCAGACAGCGGCCTACACGCGCGAAGTGCTGCGCACGATCGTTTCGTTGCGCAGCACTCCGGACGATGTTGACGACGCTCTCGCGGTGCGAATGGAGCGGCAGAAGGTGCTGCATACGGGAGATCACCGGTTCGCCATCCTGATCGAGGAGTGGGTGCTGCGGACCGTCATCGGCACTCCGGACATCCTGGTCGGTCAGCTCGGCCATCTCATCACCGTCGGCTCCCTCCCATCGGTGAGTCTTGGGGTGATTCCCCTCGGTTCGACCAGAGGCGCCGGCTGGCCGGTTGAGTCCTTCACCATCTACGACGATGCGCAGGTGAACGTCGAGCTCGTCTCCGCCCACCTCACCATCACCCAGCCGGCCGAGATTTCCGAGTACGGCCAGGCATTCTCCGAGCTGGCCAGCATCGCTGTCTACGGTGCTGAGGCGAGATCGCTCATCACTGGAGCCATCAACGCGCTCGGGTGAATGCGAGCAAGCTCAAGCAAGTTCGTCGACTGCGCATCCTGCTGCTCCCTACCGTCTCTAAACGTCACCAGACGCCCTGAGACGGAGGGAGCGGCGTCATGCCAATACCGTCCGACCAGCCCGAGAAGTCCCCGAAGACGACCCCCAAGCGGCGCACGGCGAAGCGCGTCTACGGGGACCCGGCCGAGTCCATGAACCCCAAGCGGCCCGAGCTGCCGCCCGGGTGGAAGCCGCTGGACGACTATCGTGAGGCCAACTATTCCGGCCACGCCCCGTCCGTGGGCACTTTGCTCCAGAATGCCGCCGTGCAATCCACTTGCCCCTGTCACAACTGCGTTGCCCGCAGAGGGGCCGAGTGAGGCTGGTGCAGGCTGACGGTCTTCGACGGCTCGTGGACGACGGCCAGGACGCCTACCGGGAGGCTGCCGAACAAGTGGCTCGCGGAGTCCCCACCCCCGGCCGGTCGCCGTCGCTTACACGCTCTGGCTGCTCGTCCTGGTAGCGCTGGCAATAGCGCTGATCGCCTCCGGCCGCTACTGGCCGGCACCCGCGCCTTCGGGCGCCCACAAGCCCTGGCCTCTCGGAGAGGGTCTTCTGCCGGGCCGGACCGCACCACCCCGTAAGACTGCTCGCCCGGGTGCGGGCGAGCAGAGGCCAACCCGATTGGAGAGGTACATGAGCACCGTCACCATCGAGCCGGACCCGGAGGTCACCAACCTGACCCGCCGCCTGGACCACTCGGTCCCGGACGGCGACTTCGCCCCGGCGGGTACCGAGGTCTGACCGCAGTTCCGAACTGATGCCGGTTAGTTGGCGGCATGGGCGGGTCGGCGCGGGTGATCATCCGAGCCGACCCGCCGCTCGGCGTCGAACACACCCCAACCAAGGAGAGTCCGCATTGAAGAACGTCATCGCCACCCGCGTCCCCGCCGGCTCCTTCTTCGACCTCGATCGGAAGGACCCGGAACTGATCCGTCTGCGCGAGGAAGGCGCGGAGCGCGCTCTGCCGTTCGCCCTGATGGAGCGCCTGGTGAAGTCGGGCACCCCCTACGCGGAGCACGCCCGTTCTCTTAGCAGTGAACCCGTGACCGTGGCTGGGGCCACCTTCGGCTGGTTCGACGCCGAGCTTCACGGCGAGATCGCCGACGAGATCAACCTGACGGACTACGAGATCGTCCAGCACACTGACGAGCGCCGCGCGGCGCTGACCCAGGCCCTGGACCGCCTGTCGCTGGTCCACCCCGAGGGGTTCGCCCGCGTGCGCGAGTTCGTCCGGGGGCTGCTGTGGGTGGGCCTCAAGCCGGGCGTCCACACGTCCTCGCTGACCAGCTCCAGCGACCCGGCGCTCCCGTACGTCATCACGTTCTCCGACAAGGCGTGCCGCCACATTCCGCCGAACACGGTCAGCGAGCAGTCGTCCCCCCTCTTCTTGGCGGAGAACCTGCTGCACGAAGGCGTGCACCAGTCGATCAGCTTCCACGTCCTCCAGCGCCAGGTCTTCGCCGACGGGTACTCGGCCAAGACTTGTCCCAAGATCGAGATCAAGTGGCGGGCCGGGCAAGGAGAGGACCGCAACCAGTACTGGGAGATCGACAGGGCCTTCCACGCGACCTGCGTGTACAACCAGCTGCTGCGGTTCCGCCAGTTTGAACTGCGCCGCGACGACCTGACGCCCACCGAGCGCGCGAGCATCCAGAGCGCCTACGACGAGGGCCTGCCGGCCGTCCGCTACCTCATGCGCGAACTCGAACTCCTGCGTGAGCACTTCTCCCCGCACGGGGTGGAGCTGCTGGCCGACCTGCGTCTCGGCGAGGCCAACCTGATCCTCTGCCTCAAGCATGAGCGCCCCACCAGTGCGCCCAGGGTCAGCACCACCGTGTTCATCAACGCCAACGGCTATCTCGAATGCGATCTCGGCGAGGGTGACTGTGTCGTATTCGACGGGGCGCTCACGCCGCACGGCCGGACGCCGCTCAGCGCTGGAGAGAGCGTCACCCTCATCAGCTTCGGCTTCCGTGTGCATGACCAGGCTCTGCGCCCGCTCACGAACCTCCCGCCGGTCCCTCGGTAGGGAAGGTGCATTCAGCCGATCTGATACCCCTGTCCCGCTTCCCGCTGGCCAGCTCGCACCCGCCCGCGGTGCCCTCAACCGTGGGCGGCCCCGGCTGATAACGGCCGGGCCGCCCGGAACCAGGGGGACGCAGGTGATCGACCCGCCGAGCCGGAACGTTACGGCTTCTGCAGCGTCGGGTCGTCCGTCGGCGGCTTCGGCAGCGGGATCGGCTCGGCCGCCCGGTACCGCGGCGAGGTCGGGTCGGACAGCGCCGACGGCGGCGAGGGCTCCGCGATCGCCACCCCGGTGGCCACCGCCGTGGCCTCCTCCTTGACCTTGATCCCGGCCAGGTCGAAGGCCGACTTCAGCCGCTGGCGCAGCGCCCGGGACACCAGCGGCGCCTTGCCCGGCGCCGTCCGGGCCTCGATCCGTACCATCACCGAGTCCGCCGCCACCGACTCCACGCCCAGGATCGACACCGGCGCCCAGACCAGCTCGTCGTACGGCGCCTCCTTGGACAGCGACTCGGCGGTCTCCTGGATCAGGTCCTCGACCCGCTGCAGGTCCTCCTTGTACCCGACCTGCACGTCCACCGAGGCGGTCGCCCAGCCCTGGCTCATGTTGGCGATCCGCTTCACCTCGCCGTTGCGGATGTACCAGATCTCACCGTTGGCCCCGCGCAGCTTGGTCACCCGCAGCCCGACCTCCAGCACGGTGCCGGTGGCCACCCCGGTGTCGATGTCGTCGCCGACGCCGTACTGGTCCTCCATGATCATGAAGACCCCGGAGAGGAAGTCCGTCACCAGGTTGCGGGCGCCGAAACCGATCGCCACACCGGCCACACCAGCACTCGCCAGCAGCGGCGCCAGGTTCACCCCGAGCGCGGAGAGCACCATCAGCGCCGCCGTGCCCAGGATGCTGAACGAGGCCACGCTGCGCAGCACCGAGCCGATCGCCTCCGAGCGCTGCTGGCGCCGCTCCGGGTTCACCACCCCGTGGTTGGCCAGCAGCCCGCCCAGCCGGCTCTCCTCGTGGTGCTCGTGACCACGCGCCATCCGCGCTATCAGCTGGGTGATCAGCTTGCTCACCACGACCCGCAGGACCATCGCGAGCACGATGATGAGGATGATCTGGAGGCCGCCCGCCAGCCAGCTCTGCCAGTGCGTGTCGAACCAGCTGGCCGCCTGCTTGGTGGTGTCGGTGACCTCCTGCGCACTGGTGGGGATGCGCAGGTCCAGCTGCGGCAGCCCCGGCGCGGTGGGGGAGGGAGCCGGCGTCGGGGTGGAGAGCGTCGAGGACGCGTCGGTCAGACCGGTGGCGCCGGAGCGGAACACGTGCGGGACCTTCCTTGCTGGGGGCGTGACGGGCCCGCGCCGCCGCAAGCGGCCCGCGGACCGTGCGCCTCAGCCTATCCGTTGCCGAACACCCGCCCGGACACGCCGAAGGGCGTACAGAAGATCCCGGACGCCCCGTCAACGCCCCGGTGCGCTCCCCCCATGCACCGCCCCCGCGCCACCCGGACCGACCCCGAACGGCCCAGGCAGGCCGCCGTACGGGCCAGGGCGCTGCTCCGAGCGGCCGAGCCGTCCCCCGGGCGGGACGCCGCGCCATACCCCGGCGGCACCATGGTGCAACCCGACCTCTCCCAGGGCATACCGGGTATGACACAAGCCACACCCGGAGTTCATGTCGGGTCCGTTACGCAGGAGTGGTGGCGCCGTACAAAGGCGTAAGGCGACACTGGGGGAGATCGCGCACTCGTTGTGCGATCCAACCGCTCGTCCCGGCGCGAGCCACGCGCCGCAGGCGTCCAAGGAGGCATCCGTGCCGCATGTCCTGGTCCTCAACGCGTCCTACGAGCCACTCGGCGTCGTATCGATGCGCCGCGCACTCATCCTGGTCCTCAACCACAAGGCGGTCAGCCTGGAGGACTCGGGAGTCACTCTGCACAGCGCCACCAGCGCCCTTCCGGCGCCGTCCGTCGTCCGACTGACCCGCTTCGTCCGGGTCCCCTTCTGCGGGCCCGTCCCGCTCACCCGCCGGGCGCTGTTCGCCCGGGACCACGGCCGCTGCGTCTACTGCGGGGCCGCCGCCACCAGCGTCGACCACGTCATCCCGCGCAGCCGGGGAGGCCAGCACCGGTGGGACAACGTGGTGGCAGCCTGCCGCCGCTGCAACCACACCAAGGCCGACCGCCACCTCACCGAACTCGGCTGGCGGATGAAGCGCCCGCCCGCACCGCCCAGCGGCCTCGCCTGGCGGATCATCGGCACCGGGATCAAGGATCCGCGCTGGCGGCCCTACCTGGAGCCCTACGGCGGCTCGGACCAGCTGCGCGCCGCGCAGTGGGGCGAGTACGAGCACCACGACCATACCGAGCCGAACCACTCCGTCCCGATCGGCCGGGCGCACGGCGCCCACCCCGCCCCCGTCCGCCGCGGCGAGCAGCCCGAACCGCTCTCCGCCTGACCGAAGCACCACAAGGGCCCGCCCGTCATACCGTCGGTACGCGCCTCATGGGCCGCCGCGCCCCCCACACTGGGGAGCCCGGCGGCCCGCCGCTTTATTTTGGGGCCCGGCTCGCCGCCCCCTTTTTTTTTGGGCCCGGCTCGCCTCCGGGGCGCTCGGACCCGGCACCGACGGTCGGCGCTCCGGCGCTCGTACCTCGCTTGTCGCTTCTCCCTTTCGGCACCGGCGCGCCCCTTCGGCTCGCCGGGCTTGCCCGGGTGGCCTCCTACTGCTTCGGCGGCGCCGCCGGAGGCGTGGTGGCCGCGACCCCCGGCTGCCCCGGGCCCGGCTGGCCGGGCTGGCCGGGCTGGCTCGGCTGGGCCGGCTGGGTCGGCGGAGTGGTCGGCGGCTGCGGCGGGACGACCGGCGCGGTGACGGCGTACAGCTCGATGCCGTACAGCGAGTAGCCGAACTTGGTGGCCCGCGCCACGCCCTGCATCCGGACGAACCGGACGTTCGAGGCGTCGAAGCGCACCGTCTCGTCCCCGCCCTTGCCGTTGTCCACCACCGCCGCGTCCGTCCAGGTGCTGCCGTCCGGCGAGACCTGGAGCTTGTACGAGGAGGCGTACGCGGCCTGCCAGTGCAGCACCGCCGCGCCCAGGTGGACGGGGTGCGGCAGCTCCAGCTGCACCCAGGCGTCGTCCTTGGCCGGCGAGGACCAGCGCGTCTTGGGGTCGCCGTCGGCGACCGCCGAGGCCGGGAAGGACGGCGTCTCGTCGCCCGAGGAGGTCGCCGTCGAGCCGACCGCCAGGTCCGGCCCGCTGGTCGGCGGCACCACGTGCACCTGCAGCACCTGCTTCACGGTGGTGCCGCCCGCCACATACGACACCGGCACCTGGTACGTCCCGGACGGCGTCCCCGGCGCGGCGGTGACCAGCAGCGGCACGCCCACCCGGCCGCCGCGCGGCACGGTCACCGGGCCGGCCGGGGTCGCGGTCAGGCCCTTGGCGGCGGCCGGCACCTCGGTGCGCAGTTCGCCGGTGGTGCCCTCGGGGCGGCCGGCCTCGACGGTGGCCTGGGTCTTGGCGGGCGAGGCCGCGCCGGTGACCACGTCCAGCGCCGGGTCGGCCAGGCTGAGCCGGGCCGCCGGGACGTCCGAGTACCAGGGGATCACCTGGTTGACCACCGGCGGGTCGCCGCCGGGCTTCCAGGTCAGCCGGAAGGCGTCGGCCAGCTGTCCGCCGGCCGGCAACTCGTTGTAGCCGGGCTGCACGGTGCCGATGTCCGTCCAGGTGCCGTCGGAGCGGCGCACCGCGACGGTGGCGGTGGCGTGCACGTTCGGGTCGGTGAGCACGGTCAGCCGGTCCAGCGGACGGGCGCTGCCGAGCTCGACGGTGAGCGGCTGGTCCTGCGCGGTGGGCGGATTGGCGGCCCGGTACGCGGTGTCCGGGTTGCCGTCCAGCACGGCCGCGGCCGAGGAGCCGGGCAGCGCGTCGGGCCCGCCGGAGACGCTGGCCGGGGCCTCGTCGGGGGCGGTGACGGTGAACTCGCGCACCGCGACGGCGGTCTTCTGCGCGGCCGTGGCCCGCAGCCGTACCGCCCGTACCACCGTGCCCGGCGGCAGCTGGGCGCTGACCGTCTTCTGGTTCTTCACCACGGCGAGCTGCTTCCAGCCGCCCTCGCCGGTGCTGTACTCCAGTACGCCGTCGCGGATGTAGTCGTCCACGGCGGTCTGGGCGTCCGGGCCGTCGCCCCAGCCGCCCATCAGCACGGTGACACCGGTGATCGCCCGGCCGGCGCCCAGGTCCACGCCGACCGAGTCGCCGGGCTGCGGGGGAGCGGAGCTCCAGTAGAAGGTGTCGGCCTGGCCGTCGGCCATCAGCGCGGGCAGGTGGTCGTGCGCGGTGCCCATGCTGGTGGTCGGGGTGACCCCGCCGCTGACCACGCCGGACCAGTTGTCGGCGGCGCGCACCGCGCGGTCCAGGAACGGGCCGAGCACCCCCGCGCCGATGGTCGCCGGGGACTGGGAGAGCTGGGCACGCAGCCGGTTGAGCTGCACCCGGGCCTTCCAGGCCGCCGCGCCGTCGCCGCCCTTCTGGGCCAGCAGCATGTCCAGCGCGGCCTGCCCGGCCAGCCCGTAGTCGTGCAGCGGGCCCAGCCACGGCCCGGCCTCGGCGGCCAGCTGGGCGGTGGCCTGGGTGCCGGACAGGGTCTGCTGGGCGGTGGCCATCGCCGCGAAGGCGTCCCGCAGCGGGCCCGCGGCCTCGATCAGCTTGGCGAGGTCCGGGGTGGCGCCGGAGGTGGGCTCGGCGGCGGCCCAGAACCGGTCCAGCAGCGGCGTCAGGTAGCCGGACTCCTGCTTGGACAGCGGCGAGGAGGTGCTGTTGCCGGCCAGCGCGGTCACCGCGGACAGCGCCGACCCGGCGGGCGTGGCGGCGGCGCCGGTCGGCCCGGCCAGCGAGCGCACCGCGGCCTGCCAGGAGTCGTCGGGCTTGTAGCCGGTCGGGTTCCAGGCGAAGTCGCCGGCCGTGGCGAGCGCTATCCGGGAGGCCACCGGCTGCTGCATCGCGCCGGTCAGCAGCACCGCCGAGCGGGTGGCCACCTCCGGATCGCGCCCGGTGTAGGCACCGAGGAAGAGCCGGTCCGGGCTGGCGTCGTTGACCGGGTAGTTGTCCATGGTGACCAGCGGGTGCCCGTACAGGCTGCCGGTGTCGGAGGTCTGGGCGCCGGTGATCTTCTCCGGGATCACCCCGCCGCCGCTCCAGGCCACCTGCACACCGCTCGGCAGCGCGTCGGCCAGCGCCTTGCGGTACGGCGAGGTGCCCTGCTTGTGGTACTCGGTGGGGACGACGGACAGCGGCGCCAGGCCCGGGTTCTTGGCGATCAGCCGGTCCTGCACCTTCTTGATCAGCGCGGCCTGCGCCTTGGCGGCCGCGGCCGGACCGCTGCCGTAGGCGTCGTGGTCGTCGTCGCAGTGCCACTCGTCGTAGCTGACGTCCAGGAACTGCAGCTGGAAGGCGGTGAAGCCGAGCTTGCGCAGCCCGTCCAGCTTCGAGACCAGCGCGTTGACGTCCTCCTCGGAGCTGAAGCAGAGCGACTGCCCCGGGTCGATCGCGTAGCCGAGGGTGACGTGGTTCTGCCGGGCCCGGTCGCCGAGCTCGCGCAGCTCCGACTGCTGCGCGGCGGGGTAGGCGTCGCGCCAGCGGGACAGCCGGAACGGGTCGTCACCGGGGGCGTAGAGGTAGAAGTTCTGCTTGGAGCGGCCCAGGAAGTCGACCTGGTCGAGCCGCTGCTGGGCGGTCCACGGGGTGCCGTAGAACGCCTCCGCGGTGCCGCGCACCGCCGCGCCGCTCGGCCAGTCCCGCAGCGTGATCCCGGGCAGCCCGAGCCCGGCCGCGCCCGGCCCCTGGCCCTGCCCGGCCGGTACGGCGGAGAGCAGCTGGCGCAGGCTCTGCGCGGCGTAGAAGGTGCCGACCGCGTCCACGCCCGCCAGCACCACCACGCCGTAGGTCCCGCCACCCTGGGCGGGCAGCTGACCGGCCGCCAGCACGTAGCCGCCGTCCGTCATGCCCTCGGTCGAGGGCGCGACGCCGTCCTTGGAGCCGGCCGCGACGGCCAGCTGGCGCAGCGTCCGGTCCACCTCGCCGCCGGCGTCCTCGGCGGCCCCGCCGACGTACACCACCAGCGAGCCGGCGGCCGGCGTCCCGCCGTCCGGCTGCGGGGTCACCGAGGTGGCCCCGGCGATCGTCAGCACCTCGCGCACGGCGTCCACCGCGCCCCGGTCCACCCTGGGCGAGGGCACCAGCGTGACCGCGGCCGGCACCGTGACGGCCTTGCCCGCCACGGTCTGCTCCTGCGGGTGAGGGAACACCTGGGGGTTCGTCACACTGCCCAGCGGCGTCTGCGGCGCGCTGCTCACCACGTCCGGCCCGGGCGTCGCCGCGTACGCCGCCGACGGCATCGGCCCGGCCAGCAGCCCGCCGACCACCGCCGCGGCCGCGACCCCGGCCGCGATCTGCATCGCCCGCCGCCCCGGCCGCCCCGCCGCACGCTCCGCCCGCACGGATGCCAACAGCGGCTCCGTCCCCTTCAGATCGGCGATCAGCCGGTCCGCGGTCCTCGGCGCCAGCTGGCGGCACGTCCGCGCGGTGGCCCGCCGGGCACTCAGCGCGGCCGGATGCTGCAGCACCTCCCGCAGCGCCGGACTCTGCTCCAACTGCTGCCGCAGCCGCCGCCCGGCCACAACGGACACACGGGCTTGCACAGGAGCCTCCTCGACAGGCCTGGACCACAACGCGAGCAACCCCACCAGCTACCCAACCCGGTGTCAACGTCGGGGACGGCTATGTCGAGTTTGCCCGATTTCGCACCCCTGCTGGGACTGCCTCTGACAACGCCTCGGGCCCGCCCCGCCGGGTGGCGGAGCGGGCCCGAGGTGCAGCGCTCAGGAAACGAGGGTCAGGAACCGAGGGGTCATGAACGCGGGGGTGCCGGCAGCGCGGCCGTCCGCAGGTTCGGGATGACCCACTGCTGGGATCCGCCGTAGTGACAGTCCCACAGCTGCAGCCGGTTGCCGTTGGTCGCCTGCCAGCCCGGCAGGTCGAGGCAGCGGCCGGAGGCCGGGTGGTACAGCGCGTCGTTCGCGAGCGGGATCCACTTCTGCGCGGCGGTGCCGTCGCAGGTGCGGTACTCCATCTGGGTGCCGTTGCCCGTACCGGAGTTCACCGGCGCCAGGCACCCGTTCAGGACCCGGACGGTGCCGTCGTTGCCCAGCGAGAACTGCTGAGCGCCGCTCCCGTTGCAGTCCCACAGCTGGATCGCGGTGCCGTTGGCGGCCACAGCGCCGTTGAGGTCCACGCACTTGTTGCCGTCGACGTGAGACCGGATGACGCTGGCGGTGCCCGGTGCGGTGGGCGCCACCGTGAACGGGTAGACGGCGGTGCTGCTGATGCTCCCGTCGAAGCTGTCGGTCGGCTTGGACTGGTACTTGTACCGGCCGAGCACGAACGGCCCCGAGGACGGCGGGCTGGTGCTCGCCCGGTGGTAGCCGGTAGCGGCGAGGACGCCGTCCACGTACAGCGACATCGCACCAGTGTCCGCGTTGTAGGAGGCGGTCAGCCGGGTCCACACACCCGGCCGGAAGTTGGAGCCGGCGTTCATCGTGCCGGTGTAGTCGTACGACCAGGTGTCATCGTCGCTGACGGCCAGGCCGAAGGCCCAGAAGCCGTACTTGGCGTCGGCGTACAGGATGAAGTTGCTGCTGTGCACGGTGTCCTGGCTCGCGATGATGCCGCCCTTCGGGCCGGTCTTGGCCCAGGTGGAGACCGTGAAGCTCTTGCGGGTGTCGACGACCGGGCGTGACATCGTGATGGTGGAGCCGGCACCGGGACTGAAGGCGCCCACAGTGGTGGCCCGGCCGTCCACGGTGTCGCCGACCCAGTTCACGCCCGAGGCCGTTCCGTCGGCCTTCCTCTGGCCGTCGCTAACGGTGTTGCCGCCGGTGGGCGCGGCCAGCCAGTTGCCGATCGGGCGATTGAGGTTGCCCAGGGCGACCGGCGTCGCCTCCAGACCGGTCACCGTCGGGCCGCTGTTGACGTCGGGCGCCTTGGTGCCGACGCCGGCCCAGGCGACCAGCTGGTTGTTGGTGTCGACGGCCCAGAGGTCCGGGATGCCGTCGCCGGTGACGTCGCCGTTGGAGCCGACCTTCGGGTAGAGCTTGGCGTCGACGCCGTTGGCCAGCCAGCCCTTGGTGGGGTCGGCGAACGCCGAGGCGTCGAAGGTGCCCTGGGTGCTGCCCTTGGCCAACTGGTAGGCGTGGATGGTACGACCTGCTCGGCCGTCCGGTGAAGACCACCGACCCGGATTCGGGTGTCGGGACGACGTCATACGACGACAGCAAGAACCTCGTCATCGTCACGGATTCGCGCGGCAAGAGCGCAACCGCCGTCACCGACCTGCTCGGCCGTACCGTCGCAGCCTACGAGGGCACGGCGGTCGACCCGGCCAAGCAGGTCGCCGGCTGGACCTTCGACACGCTTGCCAAGGGCAAGCCAACCTCGTCCACCCGCTATGTGGGTGGGGCGAGCGGCGCTGCGTACAAGTCGGAGATCACGGGCTACGACATCGGGTACCGCGAGACCGGCGCGAAGGTGACCATCCCGGCCGTCGAGGGCTCGCTCGCCGGCGTCTACCAGACCGACAACACCTACGACGCGGCCGGCCGACTGACGACCACGACGATGCCGGCGGTCGCCAACATGGGTCGGGAGACCCTCAGCTTCGCCACTGACACGGCTGGACAGTTCGTCGGCCTGAGCAGCGTCTTCGGCTACGACCCGTCCACGACCTATGTGGCCGATGTCCGGTATGACCCGTACGGCCGGCCGTACCGCACCACGGTGGGCGGCGCGGGCGTGCAGGTGGTCGCCACGATGATGATCGACGACGCCACCGGTCGGGTGACACGCTCGATCCTGGACAAGCAGACCGCCGAGACGGCTCACGTCGACTCGACCGACTACACCTACAACCCGATGGGCCAGATCACCTCGGCCCGCAACGCCCAGGACGGCCAGGTCGCCGACCTGCAGTGCTTCACCCACGACTACCTCGGGCGGCTCACTCAGGCCTGGACCGACACCGGTAGCCAGGCCACCAAGCCGCAGCCGAGCGTCCCCGGCATCGGCGCCTGCACCAACGTCGATGGCCCGTCGGTGAACGGCGGCATGTCGAGCGTCGGAGGGCCGGCCCCGTACTGGCAGCAGTACGAGTACGACCTCATCGGTAACCGCACCAAGTTGGTCCAGAAGAACGTCAACGGCGACGCCACCAAGGACGTCACCACCGCCCAGACTTTCGGTACCGGCCCCAACACCCCGTCCTCCGACCCGAAGACGGGCGGCGGCACCGGCGGTCCGCACGCGCTGATGAAGTCCACCCAGACCGGCCCGGCCGGCACGGTGGTGACCTCGTACACCTACGATGCCGCGGGCAACACCACCTCGATCACCGACACCCCCGGAACCAGGACGCTGACCTGGAACGCCCAGGGCAAGCTCGACCAGATCACCGGTACCGGCCAGAGCGGCGCGACCAGCTACCTGTACGACGTGTCGGGCAACCAGCTGATCCGTCGTGACCCGGGCAAGACCACGCTCAACATGGGCGCCGACCAGCTGACCCTGGACACCGGCACCGGAGTGGTCACCAACGTCCGCAGCTACGCGACGCCCAACGGTCTCTCCGTCACCCGTACCACCACCAGCGGCACGTCCACGCTCGCCTACCAGGGCGCGGACCCGCACGGCACCAACGGCGTCCAGTTCGACGCGAACAGCCTCGCCCACGTCCGCCGCCCCACCGACCCGTTCGGCAACGAGCGCGGCACCCAGCCCGCTGCAGGTGTCTGGGCCGGCGACAAGGGCTTCGTCGGCGGCACCAAGGAGAACGCCACCGGCTTCACCCTCCTAGGCGCCCGCGAGTACGACCCCAAGACGGGCCGCTTCGTCAGCCCCGACCCCATCACCGATGCCGGTGATCCCCAGCAGTGGAACGCCTACGCGTACGCCAACAACAGCCCGGTCAACAAGTCGGACGCCAACGGCCTGAGCCCCAAATGCGACACCCCGGCCGAGTGCCAGGGCCTCGCGGCCGAAAAGGACAACGGCCACGGCTGCTCCTACATCACTCCGGCGAGCTGGTCGCCCCCTACCTTGGCTTCGCTGCCGCCGCCCACGGCGGAGGAGCAGGCCGCAGAGCACCGGAAGGACGCCGCCGACAAGGTCGTAAACGAGGCCAAGCACAAGCGCGAAGAGCTCGTGCACAAGGTGGTCGACATCGTCGGCGACCTGATCGGCTTCAACGACGCCCGCGACTGCTTCACCAAGGGCGACGTGATGGGCTGCATCAACACGGCCCTCAATGTGCTGCCCTGGGGCAAGATCTTCAAGGCCATCAAGGTCGGCATCCAGGCTCTCAAGATCTACAAGGAGATCAACAAGGCGTAGTCATTTTCAGCTCAACTTTCTTACTCGCAGGAGAGCGGCCGGATAGGTGATGAAGGGCGCCCTTTGCTTGCGGCAAGGGGCGCCCTTCGTTGGCTGGGATCTTGTACGCTCAAATGAGGGTGACCTCGTGGCACATCAATGATTGGGTGGTCGCAAGGGTGTGGAATGTCAGTGAGATCCGTTCTCGTGTAGGGAAGCTCGGCCTAGAGCTCGGTCCCACACTTCCAGCATGGGTGGTTTCTGAATTTGAGAGGAATTATTCCGTTGTTCTCCCGAAATCATATAGGAACTTCCTGCTGAGTGTTGGGGATGGTGGGGCCGGTCCATTTGGTGGACTGTGGTCGCTGAATCGATCCTATGGGCCTGTCAATGAGGAGTGGTGGCCGCGCTTTTTGGCGACTCCCTTTGCTTTCACTGAGGCTGTGGGGCCGGAAGTTATCGGCGATTATGATTATGATGAGGATGGGCTTGTTGTCGGGTCGATGATTGTCGCTGAAATTGGATGCGGTGCTTTCGTGCGTCTAGTTGTGACGGGGGATTCCGCAGGCAAGGTTTGGTTCGATAATCTCGGCATTGATTCCACGCTGGAGCCCGGGCCTGATTTTTGTGATTGGTATATGGATTGGGTTTGCTCCATGGGATGATCCCTCGTCTCGGGTGGCCAGTCGGCGAGCTGCTGAGCCGCATGGCGCGCCGACGCTCGTGTCGCGCAGCGTGGTCGGGCCGTCACCCGGGTAGGACTTGGGAGTCCTGACCGGGCGTTGCCGAGACATCGCAGGAGCCGCGAGTGGCCGCTTACCACGACAGTGACGGAGCCGACGGGCTGAAGGTGCCGCCGCAGGACGCGCCGCCACCGCCGGCCGAACTGGTGGCACTGGCGCAGGCGTACGGGGTGGATGCGCGATACCCGGGGCCGGGTGGGCAGGCAGTGGGGGCGCGGACGCTGGTGGCGGTGCTGGCGGCACTGGGGGTGGCGGCCGGGACGCCGGAGGAGGTGCGGGAGGCGCTGGAGCGTCACCGGGCCGAGCAGCAGGGTCGGTTGCTGTCGCCGTGCGTGGTGGTCCGGCAGGGGCGGCGCACCGCGCTGGACGTGCCGGCCGACGCCCGGCTGCGGGTGGAGCTGGAGGGCGGGGGCAGTTGGGAGCTGCCGCGCGGTCACTCACACTGGCTGCCCGCGGACCTGCCGCTCGGGCGGCACACGCTCAAGGCGGAGAGCAACGGCGCGACAGCAGCGGCACCGCTCATCGTCGCCCCGGAGCAGCTGCCCCAACTCCCCGGTCGCAGCTGGGGGTTCCTCGCCCAGCTGTACTCCGTCCTCTCCTCCCGCTCCTGGGGCATGGGCGACCTCGGCGACCTCGCCGAGCTGGCCCAGTGGGCGGGTGCCGGGCTCGGTGCTGGCTTCGTGCAGATCAACCCGTTGCACCAGGCGCTACCGGGCGCCCCGGGCACTCCCACCGACCCGTCCCCGTACCGTCCGTCCTCCCGCCGTTTCGCCGACCCGGTGCACCTGCGGATCGAGGCCGTCCCCGAGTACGCCTACCTGAACACCGCACAGCGGGAGCAGGCCGACGACCTGGCCCGCCGCGCCGCCCGGCTGCGCGACGAGGTGCTCGGCCACGACGGTCTGATCGACCGCGACGCCGTCTGGGCGCTCAAGCGGGAGGCCCTGGAGCTGTTGCACGAGGTGTCGCGCGGACCCGGCCGTCAGGCGGCGTACGAGGCGTACCAGCGGCGCGAGGGCGAGTGGCTGCGCCGGCACGCGCTCTGGAGCGCCCTGGCCGAGGCGCACGGCCCCGACTGGCACCACTGGCCGAAGGGCCTGCGTCACCCGGACGGCCCACAGGTCGAGCAGGCCGCCAAGGAACTCCAGGAACGCGTGGAATTCCACCGCTGGCTCGCCTGGCAGGTCGACCAGCAGCTCGCCCACGCCCAGCGCAGTGCCCGCGAGGCGGGCATGCCGGTCGGCCTGATCCACGACCTGGCCGTCGGCGTCCACCCCGACGGAGCCGACGCCTGGGCCCTCCAGGACGTCCTGGCCGGCGGCATCTCGGTCGGCGCCCCGCCGGACGCCTTCAACGCCCACGGCCAGGACTGGGGCCTGCCGCCCTGGCGCCCGGACGCGCTGGCCGCGGCCGGCTACGCCCCGTACGCGGAGCTGCTGCGGGCGACCACCCGGCACGCGGGGGCGCTGCGCATCGACCACGTGATGGGCCTGTTCCGCCTCTGGTGGATCCCGGCCGGGCACCCGCCGACCGAGGGCGCGTACGTGCGCTACGACGCCGAGGCGATGCTCGGCGTGCTGGCCCTGGAGGCGCACCGGGCCGGGACGGCGGTGATCGGCGAGGACCTGGGCACGGTCGAGCCGGGCGTCCGGGAGGAGCTGGCGGCGCGCGGCATCCTCGGCACCTCCGTGCTCTGGTTCGAGCGGGACTGGCAGGCGAACGGCGGCATCCTCGCCCCGGACCGCTGGCGGCCGGGCTGTCTGGCCACCCTCACCACCCACGACCTGCCGAGCACCGCGGCCCGGCTCTCCGGCGAGCACGTCGAGCTGCGGCACCGGCTGGGCCTGCTGGCCCGGCCGCTGGGGGAGGAGCAGGAGGAGGCGGCGACGGAGCTGGCGGACTGGCGGGCCGAGCTGGCCGGGCTGGGGCTGCTCACCCCGGGCGAGCCGCTGTCGATGCCGGTGCTGTACCGCTTCCTGCGGGCGACCCCGGCGGAGCTGGTCGGAGTGTGGCTGCCGGACCTGGTCGGCGACCCGCGCCCGCAGAACCTGCCCGGTACCTGGGACCAGTACCCGAACTGGCGCCTGCCGGTCGCCGACGGCGCCGGGGACCCGGTCACCCTCGACCACCTGGCCGCCGTCCCGACCGCCCGCCTGCTGGCCTACCTCCTCGCCCCGCCCAGCCCGCGCGACCCCGGCCGCTGACCGGGACGGGCCCCGCGGGCCGGAAGGCCGACCCCGACGCGCGCCCCCCCATAAGCGGCGGGTAAGTTGGAAACGTGGACAAGAGGAACGCTTTGCGAGCCGGCGCGGTCTGCGCAACGGTCACGCTGATGATGCTGCTGTCGTCGCCCGCCATGGCCCTCACCAGGGACGACGGTGACGACCCGGGTCCTGGCCTGAGCGTCGGCCAGACCATCGGCCTGTACGTGCTGATCCCGCTCGCGGCTTTCGCCATCATCGCGGCCCTCGCGGGCATGCCGTACGGCAAGAAGAAGAAGTAACCGTCGCGTCCACCAGGACCCGTACAACCCTGAAGGGGCGCCGGACGATCCCGTCCGGCGCCCCTTCAGGCGTTCCCGACATCCGGTCAGCGAGTCCCCGCCGCCCGGTCCACCGCCTGGGCCTTGAGCGCGCGCTCGATCCCGGCCCGCGCCTCGACCACCTGGCGCCGCAGCGCCGGGGCCGGCTCGGCCTCGGTCAGCCAGGCGTCCGTGGCGGCCAGCGTCTCGGCCGACACCTGCAGCGACGGGTACAGCCCGACGATGATCTGCTGCGAGATCTCGTGGCTGCGGGTCTCCCAGATGCCCTTGACGGCGGCGAAGTACTTCGCCGCGTACGGGGCCAGCAGCTCCCGCTGGTCCGACTGCTGGAAGCCGGCGATCACGGCCTCCTGGACGTAGTTGGTCAGCTTGTCCGACTCCACCACCGAGGCCCAGGCCTCCGCCTTGGCCTCGGCGGTCGGCCGGGCGGCGCGGCAGGTGGCCGCGTGCTCCTGGCCCGCCGCCGTGTTGTCCCGCTCCAGCTCGGCGGCGATCGACGAGTCGTCCGCGCGCCCGGTGGCCGAGAGCCGGGTCAGCAGCGTCCAGCGCAGCTCGGTGTCCACCGCCAGGCCCTTGACCTCCACCGACCCGTCGAGCAGCCCGGCGAGCAGGCCCAGCTGGCCGTCCGTCCGGGCGACCGTGGCGAGACTGCGGGCCCAGGCCAGCTGGTGGTCGCTGCCGGGCTCCGCGGCGCGCAGGTGCTCCTCGGCGGCGGCGGCCCAGCGGGCGAGGCCCTGCTCGCGCCACTCCGGGTCGGCGTAGGCGTCCAGGGCCAGCTTGACCTGGCGCTGCACGGACTGCACCACGCCGATGTCGCTCTCCCGCCCGATGCCGGACAGCGCCAGCGACAGGTAGTCGCGGGTGGCCAGCTCACCGTCACGGGTCATGTCCCAGGCGGAGGCCCAGCACAGCGCGCGCGGCAGCGACTCGGTGAAGCCGCCGAGGTGCTCGGTGACGACGGCCATCGAGTCCTCGTCCAGCCGGATCTTGGCGTACGACAGGTCGTCGTCGTTGAGCAGCACCACGGCCGGCCGGTGCCGCCCGACCAGCTCCGGCACCTCGGTGCGCGGGCCGTCGACGTCCAGCTCGATCCGCTCCGTGCGCACCAGCGAACCGTCGTCCGTCAGCTCGTACAGGCCGATCGCGATGCGGTGCGGCCGCAGCACGGCCTCGCCCTTGGCGCCGGCCGGCAGCGCGGGGGCCTCCTGCAGCACCGCGAACGACTCGATCTCACCGTCCGTGTTCAACACGACGGACGGCCGCAGCACGTTGATGCCGGCCGTCTCCAGCCAGGACTTCGACCAGGCCTTGAGGTCGCGTCCGCTGGCCTCCTCCAGCGCCCCGAGCAGGTCGCTCAACCGCGTGTTGCCCCAGGCGTGGCGCTTGAAGTACGCCTGCACGCCCTGGAAGAAGGCGTCCTGGCCGACGTACGCCACCAACTGCTTGAGCACCGAGGCGCCCTTGGCGTAGGTGATGCCGTCGAAGTTGACCTGGACGTCCTCCAGGTCGTTGATCTCCGCCATGATCGGGTGGGTGGACGGCAGTTGGTCCTGCCGGTAGGCCCAGGTCTTCATCTGGTTGGCGAAGGTGGTCCAGGAGTGCGGCCACCGGGAGCCGGGCGCCTCGGCCTGGCAGACGGCCTCGGCGAAGGTGGCGAAGGACTCGTTCAGCCAGAGGTCGTTCCACCACTCCATGGTGACGAGGTTGCCGAACCACATGTGGGCGAGCTCGTGCAGGATCGTCGCGGCGCGCGACTCGTACGCGGCGTCGGTGACCTTGGAGCGGAACACGTACTGGTCACGGAAGGTGACGGCGCCCGCGTTCTCCATCGCGCCGGCGTTGAACTCCGGGACGAAGAGCTGGTCGTACTTGGGGAAGGGGTACGGGTAGTCGAACTTCTCCTGGAAGTAGTCGAAGCCCTGCTTGGTGACCTCGAAGATCGCCTCGGCGTCCAGGAACTCGCGCAGCGACGGGCGGCAGTAGACGCCCAGCGGCACGCGCTGCTCGCCGTTCTCGTAGGCGTCGAAGACGCCCACGTACGGGCCGGCGATGAGCGCGGTGATGTAGGTGGAGATCCGGCCGGTGGGCTCGAACTTCCAGACCCGGGTGGCACCTTCGCCGACCGGCTCCGGCGTCGGCGCGTTGGAGACCACGACCCAGCCCTCGGGGGCGGTCACGGTGAACGCGAACGTGGCCTTCAGGTCCGGCTGTTCGAAGCTGGCGAAGACCCGGCGGGCGTCCGGCACCTCGAACTGGGTGTACAGGTAGGTCTCGCCGTCGACCGGGTCGACGAACCGGTGCAGGCCCTCACCGGTGTTGGTGTAGGCGCAGGTGGCGACCACGCGCAGCTCGTTCTCGGCGGCCAGGTTCGGCAGCGGGATCCGGCTGTCGGCGAAGCTGCCCGGGTCGAGCGGGGCGCCGTTGAGGGTGATCTCCTCGACGCTCGGGGCGACGAGGTCGATGAAGCTGTCCGCGCCGGGCGTGTTGGCGGCGAACCGGACCACGGTGGTGGACCGGAAGGTGCCACCGTCGCGGGCCGAGCCGAGGTCGAGCTCGATGTCGTACGCGTCCACCCGGAGGAGGTCGGCCCGGGTGCGGGCCTCCTCACGGGTCAGGTTGGTGCCGGGCACTCGCTGCACTCCTTTGTCAGGCTGATGGACCGAATCCTCGCATGCCCGACGGTCGAGCCCACCGGAAAATCGCAGGCGGGGCGGACCCGGGCCGAAGCCCGTGCCCGCCCCGCCCGGACGAGTGCCCGCGGCCCCGGGTCAGACCCCCGGGACCACGTCCGGCGTCACCACGGCCGTCACTTCGACCACTTGGTCATCGGCGACGTGTAGCTGCTGCCGCGACGGTAGGCGATGATCGCGCTGTTGTCGTCGGTCACGAAGAACTCCGACATGCTCATCCCGATGTCCATGCCGTCCGGCATCGCCATGGTGCCGATGTCGCTCGTCGAGCCGTCGGCCTGCGACAGCGTCACCAGCTTGGCCGGCTTGTCGTAGCCCTGGCTGACGATCGCCCGGACCTTGCCGTCCTTGGTGGTGCCGGAGACCAGGCGCATGTCGTTGCTGTCCGCCGAGCCGGTGGTGGACCAGATGCGCTTGCCGGTGTTCAGGTCGTACGCGTTGATGCCCGACTTGCTGCCGGTGATCTGGACGTACAGCGTGGTCCCGCTGACCACGTTGCTGCTGATGGCGTCGGACTGGCCGGACAGGCGCAGGCTGTCCGAGCCGGCCTCCTTGGTCGACATCTGGTTGCCGGGCTTGTTGTCCTTGTCGAACGGCAGGATGTAGTCGCCGTTCGGGCCGCCGGTCATCAGCACCACCAGGGGCTGGGTGCTGACGACCTTGTCGACGCGCTCGATGGTGCCGGTGAGCGTGATCGGCGAGCTGGCGGGCTGGCCGGTCTCGGCGTTGACGATCTGCAGCACCGACTTCGGGCTGACGTCGTAGCAGCGGTCGGTGATCGCGATCTGCGAGCCGGCCGTGGCGCCGTACACGGTGCAGTCCTTGCCGCGGCCCTTGAGCTGCCAGACGGGCTGGCCGTTGTCGATGTTCAGCGCGCCGACCGGGCCGACGGCGACCACCTTGTCGGTGACGCTCAGCGTCGGCGAGGACAGCCGGTCCGCGGTGGCCTTGACGCTCCAGAGCAGCTTGCCCGAGGAGATGTCGACGGCGCCGATGGTGGAGCAGTCGTAGTCACCGGTGTTGAAGGAGACCGCGACGATGTTCTTGGAGTTGTGCGAGTAGGAGGCGGTGCACAGCTCCTTGGAGCCGGACGGCACCGGGATGTTCCAGGCCTGCTTGCCGTCCGAGAGGTTGTAGGCCGTGATGCCGGTGCTGTCCGCGCGCACGGCGGTCTGGCCGGCGCCCCAGACTCCGAGCAACTGCGAACTGGTGTCCGAGTCCTGCGGCTTGGCGGCGTTCCAGGCGACCTTGTACGTCTCCTTGCCCGGGGCGGGCGTGGGGCCCCCGCCGGTGCCGGCGGTGGTGCTGCCGCCGTTGGAGGTGACGCTCGTGGTGCCGCCCGAGTCGGCCACCGGCCCCGGGTTGGGCTTGGGGTCGTGCCCCTTGAACAGGATGACCAGCGCGATCACGATGGCGACCACCAGCACACCGCCGATGATGCCGCCCCACAGCATCACGGGGTTGCGCTTCGCGGGCGCGGCGGGCACCGGCGCACCCGGGTAGGTGTACCCGGGCTGCTGCTGGTAGTTGTACCCGCCGGCGTTGTAGTCAGGGGTGGCGTAGCCGGCGCCGGCCGCGCCGCCGGGCATCGGGTCGTACGGGCCGATCGGCGCACCGCCCGGCGGCGGCGGGGCCTGGGCGGGGAGGCCGGGCGCGGTCGGTGCGTACGCCGCGTAGTCGACGCCGCCCGGCGGCTGCGCGGGCGGTGCCGGCGGCTGGGCCGGCGGTCCGGCCTGGCCCGGAACGGCCGAGCCGTCGAGCTGCGTCATCTGGTCCGCGACGGCGGCCGGATCCACGCCGCCGTTTGCGGGGCGTCCGAACGAGACGCCCCGGTTCTCCTGCGGGCCGCTGCCGGGCACTTCGCCCGCGCCCGGCGTAGGGTGATCCCCTGCCATCTGATTCCCCGTCATGTCTGGAAGCGTCCCCCTGCCGGTACCGTCCGCGGCCCGGTGGGACGGGTGAGATTCGGCACCATGCTAGTGGTGGGTGGTTTTCGGCCGTCGCCAGTACCGCCGAACCCCGCCCCCACGGGCCCTGACCGCGCAACACTTTCACCGGCCACCCACGCCGCCGCCACGGCCACCCCGCCCCCAGCACCGGCGCGCGCCCCCTACCCGCCCACCCCCAGCACCCTCCACCCACCCCGCACCTCCCTCCAGCGAGAGGGGGGCGCCCCCGGCCACCCGCCCTCCCGAGAGCCACCCCCCACACGACGGACCCCCGCGCCGTAGGCTTCAGGAGTTGAAGGGGACGCCCGCCAGAGGGATCCCCGCCCCTGGGAGGGTGGATCATGTCGACGGACACACCGGGCTCGCAGTCGTCCCTGCACCGGGCGAACCTGGAGCGGGTGCTCCGGGCGGTGCGGATGGCCGGTTCGCTCACCCAGGCCGAGATCGCCCGCGGCACCGGCCTCTCCGCGGCCACCGTCTCCAACATCGTGCGGGAACTGAAGGAGAGCGGCACCGTCGTGGTCGCCGACACCTCCTCCGGCGGCCGCCGCGCCCGCAGCGTCTCGCTCAGCGGCGACGCCGGCATCGTGGTCGGCATCGACTTCGGCCACACCCACCTGCGGGTCGCGGTCGGCAACCTGGCGCACCGGGTGCTGGCCGAGGAGAGCGCCCCGATCGACGTGGACGTCTCCGCCGCGCAGGGCTTCGACCGGGCCGAGGCGATGGTCGAGCGGCTGCTGGAGCAGGCCGGCTTCCGCCCGGAGAAGGTGATCGGCGTCGGCCTCGGCGTGCCCGGCCCGATCGACGTGGAGACCGGCGCGCTCGGCTCCACCGCGATCCTGCCCGGCTGGACGGGCATCGCCCCGGGCCGGGAGCTGGCCGAGCGGCTCGGCATGCCGGTGCACGTGGACAACGACGCCAACCTGGGCGCGCTCGGCGAGCTGGTCTGGGGCGCCGGCCGCGGTCTGAGCGACCTCGCGTACATCAAGATCGCCAGCGGCGTCGGCGCCGGGCTGGTGGTGAACGGCCAGATCTACCGCGGTCCGGGCGGCACGGCGGGTGAGATCGGGCACATCACCCTGGACGAGGCCGGCCCGGTCTGCCGCTGCGGCAACCGGGGCTGCCTGGAGACCTTCGTCGGCTCCCGCTACCTCCTCTCGCTGCTCAGCTCCACCCTCGGCCCCGACCTCACCCTGCCCCGGGTGGTCGAGCTGGCCCACCAGGGCGACCTCGGCTGCCGCCGGGTGATCGCCGACGCCGGCCGGCAGATCGGCACCGGCGTGGCCACCCTGTGCAACCTGCTCAACCCCCGCCGGGTGATCCTCGGCGGCGACCTCGCCGAGGCCGGTGAGCTGGTGCTCGCCCCGATCCGCGACTCGGTCGCCCGCTACGCCATCCCCAGCGCCGCCCGCCAGCTCTCGGTCGTTCCCGGCACCCTCGGCGGCCGGGCCGAGGTGCTCGGCGCACTGGCCCTGGTGATGAGCGAGATGGGGGAGTCCGGCGCCCTCGGCCGCCACTGAGGGCTCCCTGGTGGACGGCTGCCGGCCCGCCCGACCAGAACACCCATCCGTCAACACAGCATTGACGAGCATCTCCGGCCCCACCTCCCGGAATGGCGGTAACCCGTCGGTGGTACCGGGCGTGCCGGTCGGTGTCCGGCAAGCGGACATTAGACTCGACCGGTCGGCACCGACCGCGACCGCCGGCCTGCCGCCGGACCGGGCAGCGACGCCCGTCGGACCGTCCGCGGTCCGCGAACACTGAACGAGGAGGAACGGGTGGCCCTGCTGACCCGCATTCGGGGACCGCGCGATCTCGACCGGCTCACGCCCGGACAGCTGGCCGCACTGGCCCAGGAGATCCGGACCTTCCTGGTGACCGAGGTCTCCAAGACGGGCGGCCACCTCGGCCCCAACCTCGGCGTGGTGGAGCTCACCATCGCGATGCACCGGGTGTTCGACTCGCCGCGCGACCGCATCCTCTTCGACACCGGGCACCAGAGCTACGTCCACAAGCTGCTCACCGGCCGCCAGGACTTCTCCCGGCTTAAGATGAGCGGCGGCCTGTCCGGCTACCCGTCCCGCGCCGAGTCCGAGCACGACGTGATCGAGAACTCGCACGCCTCCACGGTCCTCTCCTACGCCGACGGCCTGGCCAAGGCCAACCAGCTGCTCGGCAAGAACGACCCGGTCGTCGCGGTGATCGGCGACGGCGCGCTGACCGGCGGCATGGCCTGGGAGGCGCTCAACAACATCGCTGACGCCAAGGACCTCCCGATCGTCATCGTCGTCAACGACAACGAGCGCTCCTACTCCCCGACCATCGGCGGGATGGCCAACCACCTCGCCACGCTGCGCACCACCCAGGGCTACGAGCGCTTCCTGTCCTGGGGCAAGGACGCGCTGCAGCGCACCCCGGTGGTCGGCCAGCAGCTGTTCGAGACGCTGCACGGGGCCAAGAAGGGCCTCAAGGACTTCATCGCCCCGCAGGGCATGTTCGAGGACCTCGGCCTCAAGTACATCGGCCCGATCGACGGCCATGACCTGACCGCCCTGGAGTCCGCGCTGACCAAGGCGCGCGGCTTCGGCGGCCCGGTGATCGTGCACTGCCTCACCGAGAAGGGCCGCGGCTACCACGCCGCCGAGAACAACGACGAGGACCGCTTCCACGCCGTCGGCGTGATCCACCCGGACACCGGCCTGCCGGTCAAGAGCTCGGGCAAGGACTGGACCTCGGTCTTCGGCGAGGAGATGGTCGCGCTCGGCCACGAGCGCGAGGACATCGTCGCCATCACCGCCGCGATGCTTCACCCGGTCGGCCTCGCCCCCTTCGCCAAGGCCTTCCCGGACCGCATCTTCGACGTCGGCATCGCCGAGCAGCACGCCGTCACCAGCGCGGCGGGCCTGGCCACCAACGGCCTGCACCCGGTGTTCGCGGTCTACGCGACCTTCCTCAACCGGGCCTTCGACCAGGTCCTGATGGACGTCGCCCTGCACAAGCTGGGCGTCACCTTCGTGCTCGACCGGGCCGGTGTCACCGGGACGGACGGCGCCTCGCACAACGGCATGTGGGACATGTCGATCCTCCAGGTCATCCCGGGCCTGCGGCTGGCCGCCCCGCGCGACGCCGACCAGGTCCGAGCCCAGCTGCGCGAGGCCGTCCTGGTCAAGGACGCTCCGACCGTGGTCCGCTACTCCAAGGGCACGGTCGGCCCGGCCGTCCCCGCGGTCGCCAAGGTCGGCGGCATGGACGTGCTGCGGGCCGCCGAGGAGCCGAGCGGTGCGCACCGCGCCGACGTGCTGATCGTCTCGGTCGGCGCGATGGCCCCCACCTGCCTGGAGGTCGCCGACCTGCTGGCCGCCCAGGGCATCACCGCCACCGTGGTGGACCCGCGCTGGGTCAAGCCGGTCGACCCGGCCCTGCCGGGCCTGGCCGCCGAGCACCGGGTGGTCGTCACGATCGAGGACAACGGCCGTACCGGCGGCGTCGGCGCGGCCGTCGCGCAGGCGCTGCGGGACGCGGACGTGGATCTGCCGGTGCGCGACTTCGGTATCCCACAGGAGTTCCTGGACCACGCCAGCCGGAACGAGATCCTGGCCGAAATCGGCCTGAACGCCCCCGACATCGCCCGCAAGGTGACCGCCCTGGTCGCCAGGCTGGACGTGGCGCCGGTCGAGGCCTGAGAACGGCCCGCCCGGGAACCGTCCCGACCCGTTCCGCCGACGACTGGTTGTCGTAGCTCCGTAACAGTTCGTCGCGGAACAAGCTGACAATCGCACTGAAAGGCGGGACCGGCGCCACCCGCGCCGATCCCGCCCGGTAGGTTGTCAACCGTGCCGACCCCCACCCGCCTCCGCCCCGCCGGACTGGCCGAGCGCCTGCCCGAGCGTGTCCGTACCCACCTTCGTCAGGGGTACTGGACCAGGCTGGTGCCGGCGCTCGCGCTGGTCGCACTGCTCACCCACATCCCCTCCTTCGCCCGGCCCGTCTGGAGCCCGGACGAGGGCTTCCTGGCCACCCAGGCCCGGATGCTGGCGGACGGCGGCGTGCTCTACGACACCGTGGTGGACCGCAAGCCGCCGCTGCTCCCCTGGCTCTACCAGGCCTGCTTCGCCGTCTTCGGCTCCGCCTCGCTGTGGCCGCTGCGCACCCTCGCGGTGGTGGCCCACCTGGTCACCGCGATCCTGCTGGCCTCGATCGCCCGCGGCCGCTGGGGCAACCGCGCCGGTGCCGGCGCCGGACTGCTCTACCTGCTGGTCTCCATCGGGCTCTCCCCGGAGGACACCCAGGCGGCGACCTTCGAGGTCTTCATGCTGCCCGCCATGGTGGCCGCCTTCCGGTACGCCGAGCGCCGCCGCTGGCTGGCCGCCGGCATCGCGGTCGCGCTCTGCTCGCTGACCAAGCAGACCGGCGGCGCCGTCATGCTGCCGGTGCTCTGGATGCTGCTGCAGGACGCCCGCCGACGAGGGGTGCGCTGGCCGCCCGCGCTGTTCAAGATCGGATTCGGCTTCGCGCTGCCGATAGCGCTGGTCGCGGTCATCCTGACCAAGCCCAAGGGCTTCCTCTTCTGGGTGGTCACCGGCAGCGGCGACTACGCCTCCTTCGGTGGCGCCTGGCTGCAGATGCTCGGCCGCGCCTTCGGCAACCTGGGCATCCTGGCCGCCGCGGGCCTCGGCTTCCTCTACCCGGTCGGCCGCCGGCTCTGGTTCAAGTACCGCCACCGCCCGCTGCCGGTGGCCGGCGAGGAGCACGGCTCGACCACCGACCTGTGGGTCTGGCTGCTCTCCTCGGCCGTCGCGGTCAGCGTCGGCTTCCACTTCTTCGGCCACTACTACCTGCAGCTGATCCCCCCGCTGGTGCTGCTGGGCACCGGGGCGGTGGCCACCTCGGCGATCCGCTGGAAGCCCGTCCTGGTGTACACCACGGTCGCCGCCACGGTCTTCTGGGGCCTGGCGCTGGCCTGGCCGGGGGAGCAGATGAACCGCAACACCGAGGTCGCCACCGCGGTCGCCGCCCAGACCACCCCCAAGGACACCGTGCTGGTCTGGGGCATGCACCCCGAGCTGTACTGGCTGGCCGACCGCAAGCCCGCCACCCGCTACCTGACCGCGGGCTTCCTCACCAACTACAGCGGCGGCAAGGACGGCAGCCCGAACGTCGGCGAGCAGTTCAGCGTCAACAACGCCTGGCAGACCTTCGACAAGGAGCTGGCCAACGGCCTGCCCGAGGTCTTCGTGGACGACTCCGGCATCTCCCCGTACCAGCCGGTGATGGTCCCCCGGATCGAGAACCTGCTGGACACCCACTACGAGATGATCGGCGTCATCGGCGACACCGTGGTGTACCGCCTCAAGCACTGAGCACAGCCGCCCCGGGCACCGGGCACAGCCGTGCCGTCCCGGGCGCCGGGTGCGTACGCAAGGAGCCCCCGGCGACCAGGTCGCCGGGGGCTCCTTGCGTAGCGCTACGCCTTACGCGGGCACCGAGGCCACGCCGGGGGCGAGGAACTTCTTGCCGGTCACCCGCTCCGAGACGCCCTCACGGTCCAGGTACGGGGTGATCCCGCCCAGGTGGAAGGGCCAGCCGGCACCGGTGATCATGCAGAGGTCGATGTCCTGCGCCTCGGCGACGACACCCTCCTCCAGCATCAGGCCGATCTCCTGGGCCACGGCCTCCAGGGCGCGGTTCAGGACCTGCTCCTCGGTGAGCACCGAGTCGCCGAAGGTCAGCAGCTCCAGCACCTCGGGGTCGAGGACCTGCTTGCCGTCCACCCAGGTGTAGAAGCCGCGCTTGCCGGCCTTGACCACCTTGCCGAGGTTCTCGGAGACGGTGAACCGCTCCGGGAAGGCGCCGTGCAGGGTCTCCGAGACGTGCAGGGCGATGGCCGGGCCGACCAGCTCCAGCAGCACGATCGGGGACATCGGCAGGCCGAGCGGCTCGACGGCCTTCTCGACGCTGGCGATCGGGGTGCCCTCGTCGATGATGTTCTGGATCTCGCCCATGAAGCGGGTCAGGATCCGGTTCACCACGAACGCCGGGGCGTCCTTGACCAGGACCGAGGTCTTCTTCAGCTTCTTCGACACGGCGAAGGCGGTGGCCAGCGACGCGTCGTCGGTCTGCTCGCCGCGGACGATCTCCAGCAGCGGCAGGATCGCGACCGGGTTGAAGAAGTGGAAGCCGACGACCCGCTCGGGGTGCTTCAGCTTCGAGGCCATCTCGGTGACCGACAGCGAGGAGGTGTTGGTCGCCAGCACACAGGTCGGCGAGACCACGTTCTCCAGGTCCGCGAAGACGGTCTGCTTGACGCCCATCTCCTCGAACACGGCCTCGATGACGAAGTCCGCGTCGCCGAAGGCGGCGGCCTTGTCGAGCGAGCCGCTGACCAGGCCCTTGAGGCGGTTGGCCTTGTCCTGGCCGATGCGGCCCTTGCCGAGCAGCTTGTCGATCTCGGCGTGGACGTAGCCGACGCCCTTGTCGACGCGCTCCTGGTCGATGTCGGTGAGGACCACCGGCACCTCCAGACGGCGGGCGAACAGCAGCGCCAGCTGCGAGGCCATCAGACCGGCGCCGACGACGCCGACCTTGGAGACCGGGCGGGCCAGCGACTTGTCCGGCGCGCCGACCGGGCGCTTGGCCCGACGCTGCACCAGGTTGAAGGCGTAGATGCCGCTGCGCAGCTCGCCGCTCATGATGAGGTCGGCCAGGGCCGCGTCCTCGGCGTCGAAGCCGGCCTGCAGGCTGGCCTTGTCGGCGAAGTCGGCGTCCTTGACGGCGGCGATGATGTCCAGCGCCTTGTAGGCGGCCGGAGCGGCGCCGTGCACCTTGCCGTCGGCGACCAGACGGCCCCAGGCGACGGCGTCGTCCCAGGCCTTGCCGCGGTCGACCGCCTCGCGCTCGACGGCGACGTCGCCCTTGAGGACCTTGGCGGCCCACAGCAGCGACTGCTCCAGGAAGTCGGCCGGCTCGAAGATCGCGTCGGCGATCCCCAGCTCGAACACGTCCTTGCCCTTGAGCTGCTTGTTCTGGTTCATCGAGTTCTCGATGATGACCTTGACGGCGTTACCGGCACCGATCAGGTTCGGCAGGATGGTGCAGCCGCCCCAGCCGGGGACGAGGCCGAGGAAGACCTCGGGCAGCGAGAAGGCCGGAACGCCCGCCGACACCGTGCGGTAGTCGCAGTGCAGGCCGACCTCGACGCCGCCGCCCATGGCCGCGCCGTTGTAGAAGGCGAAGGTCGGGACGGGCAGCGCGCCGATCCGCTTGAAGACCTCGTGGCCGCCCTTGCCGATGGCCAGCGCGTCCGCGTGCTGCTTGAGCAGCTCGACGCCCTTGAGGTCGGCGCCGACCGCGAAGATGAACGGCTTGCCGGTGATCGCGGCGCCGACGATCTTGCCCTCGGCGGCCTCGGCCTCGACCTGGTCCAGCGCCTCGGACAGCTTGAGCAGCGAGCCCGGGCCGAAGGTGGTCGGCTTGGTGTGGTCGAAGCCGTTGTCCAGGGTGATCAGGGCCAGCTTGCCGGCCTGCAGCGGCAGGTCCAGGTGGCGCACGTGGGCGGTCGTGACGACCTCGCCCGGGAACAGCTCGGCGCCGTGCTGGAGCAGCTCAGTCGTGGTGCTCATGGTCACTTACCACCCTCGAAGTGCGGGTTCTCCCAGATGATGGTGCCGCCCATGCCGAAGCCGATGCACATCGTGGTGAGGCCGTAGCGGACGTCCGGGCGCTGCTCGAAGCGGCGGGCCAGCTGGTTCATCAGGCGCACGCCGGAGGAGGCCAGCGGGTGGCCGAAGGCGATCGCACCGCCGAACGGGTTGACCCGCTCGTCGTCGTCCGCGATGCCGTAGTGGTCCAGGAAGGACAGCACCTGGACGGCGAAGGCCTCGTTGACCTCGAAGGCCTGGATGTCGTCGATGGTCAGACCGGCCTTGGCCAGCGCCTTCTCGGTGGCCGGCACCGGGCCGATGCCCATGACCTCGGGCTCGACGCCCGCGAAGGCGTAGGAGACCAGGCGCATCTTGACCGGGAGGCCGAGCTCCTCGGCGACGTCCTCGGCGGCCAGCAGCGAGGCGGTGGCGCCGTCGTTCAGACCGGCCGAGTTGCCCGCGGTGATGTTGCCGTGCGGGCGGAACGGGGTCTTGAGGTTCGCCAGGCTCTCCATCGTGGTGCCCGGGCGCATCGGCTCGTCCACGGTGGCCAGGCCCCAGCCGGTCTCGCCGACCTCGGGGTTGGTGTTGCGGATCGAGATCGGCACCAGGTCGGGCTGGATGTCGCCGTTGGCGTACGCCTTGGCGGCCTTCTCCTGCGAGCGCACGGCGTAGGCGTCGCAGCGCTCCTTGGTGATGTGCGGGAACCGGTCGTGCAGGTTCTCCGCGGTCATGCCCATGAACAGGGCGGACTCGTCGACCAGCTTCTCGGAGACGAAGCGCGGGTTCGGGTCGACGCCCTCACCCATCGGGTGACGGCCCATGTGCTCGACACCGCCGGCCACGACCACATCGTACGCGCCGAAGGCGATGCCGCCGGCGGTGGTGGTCACGGCGGTCAGGGCGCCGGCGCACATGCGGTCGATCGCGTAACCGGGAACGGACTTCGGCAGGCCGGACAGCAGGGCGGCGGTGCGCCCGATGGTCAGACCCTGGTCGCCGATCTGCGTGGTGGCCGCGATGGCGACCTCGTCGATGCGCTCGACGGGCAGGTTCGGGTTACGGCGCACGAGCTCCCGGATGCACTTGACGACGAGGTCGTCCGCGCGGGTCTCGTGGTAGATGCCCTTCGGGCCGGCCTTGCCGAACGGGGTGCGGACGCCATCGACGAAGACGACGTCCCTCGCGGTACGAGGCACGGGGGCTCTCCTCCCAGGGACCAACATTTTGAGGTGGGCGGGCTGCCGCCGGTGAAGACCCGAGCGGCGCCGCATCACCGTCATGCTACCCGCCGGTAACCAACCTGCCCAGGCCCCTCGGAGGGTTCGGACCATGTGTCCCGCGACACGTCCGACCAGGAAGGCTTCCCGGACGCGCCGAAGGGGATGCCGTCCGGACGGACGACATCCCCTTTTCGGAGTCATGCCTCGGGAGCGCGGCCCGGGTCAGCCCTGGGCTGAGGCGGCGGCGAACGCGGCGGCCACCGGCGGCGCCACCAGGTCGACCTGCCACTGCCGGGCGCCGAGCCGACGCAGCGCGGCGGCCACGCGCTCGGCGCTCGGCTCGACCGGCGGCTCCCAGGAGACCCGGCGCACCAGGTCCGGGGTGATCAGGTTCTCGGCCGGCAGGTTGTGACGCTCGGCCAGGTCGCTGACGGCGGCTCGGGCACCGGAGAGCCGGGCGGCGGCCACCGGGTCCTTCTCGGCCCAGGCCCGCGGCGGCGGCGGTCCGTCGTGCGGCGCGGCGGCCGGCGGCAGCTGGTTCTCCGGGATCTCCCGGCCGCGCTGCACCGCCGCCAGCCACTGGTCCAGCTGGCGCCGGTGCAGGCGCGGCCCGAAGCCCTGGACGGCCTGCAGTGCGGCGATGTTCAGCGGCATGGCCAGCGCGGCGTTGACGATCGCGGCGTCCGAGAGCACCCGGCCGGGGGAGACGTCGCGCTCCTGCGCTATCCGGTCGCGGGTCAGCCACAGCTCGCGCACCACGGCCAGCTGGCGGCGCCGGCGGACCTTGTGCAGCTGCGAGGTGCGCCGCCACGGGTCGGTGCGCGGGGCCGGGCGGGGCGCGGCGGCGATCGAGGCGAACTCCTCCAGGGCCCAGCCGAGCTTGCCCTGGGCGTCCAGCTCCTGTTCGAGTGCGTCGCGCAGCTCGACCAGCACCTCGACGTCCAGAGCCGCGTAGCGCAGCCAGGGCTCGGGCAGCGGGCGGGTGGACCAGTCGACCGCCGAGTGCTCCTTGGCCAGGCTCAGCCCGAGCACGTTCTCGGTCATCGGCCCGAGGCCGACCCGGGCGAAGCCGGCGATCCGCCCGGCCAGCTCGGTGTCGAACAGGCGCTGGGGTCTCATGCCCACCTCGGCCAGGCAGGGCAGGTCCTGGGTGGCGGCGTGCACCACCCACTCGGCGTCCGCGATGGCGGCGCCCAGCCCACTGAGGTCGGGGCAGGCGATCGGGTCGATCAGGGCGGAGCCGGCACCCGCGCGGCGCAGCTGGATGAGGTACGCGCGCTGCCCGTAGCGGTAGCCGGAGGCGCGCTCGGCGTCGACGGCGACCGGTCCGGTGCCCGCGGCGAAGGCGGCGACCGTGGCGGCCAGCGCCCGCTCGTCCGCCACGACGGGCGGGATCCCCTCCTTCGGTTCGAGGAGCGGGACCGGGGCTGCTTCTTCTGGGATGGCTGCTACGGCGTCGGTCACCCCCCAAGGGTACGACGGTCCCCGGAACTGGGAGTGTTGTCGGACTGGTCAGACCGTTACGGGCGGCGGCGAAGGTGCCGTCCGCACATGGCTGCGGCGGCTGCCCCGATGCCTGCGGCGGCCGCTCCCACGCCTGCGGCGGCTCAGAAGGAACGTTCCTCCTGAGCCGCCGTTGTGGTTCGACAAGCAGTTCGGGTTCGATCGGCTCAGTGGATGATTCCGGTGCGCAGTGCGACCGCGACCATGCCCGCGCGGTCCCCGGTGCCGAGCTTGCGGGCGATCCGGGCCAGGTGGCTCTTCACGGTGAGCGCGGACAGGCCCATTGCCACGCCGATCGCCTTGTTCGACTGGCCCTCGGCGACCAGCCGCAGCACCTCGACCTCGCGGCCGGACAGTTCGCGGTAGGCGGCCTGCTGCGGGCCCGGCGCACCGGGGGCCCCGGGCGCTCCCGGAGCACCGGCGGCGCCCGGCATGCCCGGCATCCCGGGGCGGCGCATCCGGCCGGCCAGTCCGGCGGCGCCGAGCGGCAGGCCCGGGCGGCCGGGCATCGCGACATTGGTGCGGGTGCCGGTGACCACGTAGCCCTTGACGCCGCCGGCCAGCGCGGAGCGGACCGCGCCGATGTCGTCGGCGGCCGACAGTGCCAGGCCGTTGGGCCAGCCCGCGGCACGTGTCTCGGCGAGGATGGTCAGCCCGGAGCCGTCCGGAAGGTGGACGTCGGCGACGCAGATGTCGCGTGGGGTGGAGACCCGGGGGCGGGCCTCGGCGATCGAGGACACCTCGATCACGTCGCGGACGCCGAGCGCCCACAGGTGGCGGGTGACGGTGTTTCGGACGCGGGGATCGGCGATGACCACCATGGCGGTGGGCTTGGTCGGGCGGTAGGCGACCACGTTTGCGGGGTGCTCAAGAAGGACCGACACCAGGCCTCCTGCGGGGAGTGGCGGACGGAACCCCGATGGGGGCGGTCGGAGTGTTCCGCGTTCGGAAAGGGTCACAGTCTGCTTCGGCAGCAACCGTGTCCGGCTTTAGCGAAAGATCACGATCTAGTGAGTAACAATACGGACAAATCGCGCATGTGACTGATGCGACATGCTTGGAATTCGTACAAAATCGATCAGAAACGTCACTGATCGGTCGCTTCTGACCAGCTAATTGACGCAGAGCGGGATCGAAGTCACACTCCGTCAGTCCTGGGGGTGGTGTCGGGGCGGGAGGTGCCGCCCGGCCCGGACGCCACTCGTCAGTGCGACCGCGGGCGTCGCCGGGCGGGCATCGGGACCACCCCACCGAGTGACGTGACCTCGGCCGGCGGCTGCGCGGTCGGGGTGGCCGGTGGCAGCCCGGCGCTGATGCAGAGCAGATCCCCCCAGGCCGCCAGGTGCCGCTCGAACCGGCCGTCGGCCGGCGTCCAGGAGGCCCGGATCTCGATCTCGGTCGAGGACGGACGGTCCGCCAGACCGCCGAAGTACTGCGAGGCGCACCGGGTCACCGTGCCGGACGGCTCCGCGTACCCGGCGCCCTGCGCCTGCAGTGCGTCCATCAGCCAGGCCCAGCCGACCTCGGAGAGCATCGGGTCGCCGGCCATCTCCGGCTCCAGCTCGGCCCGGGTCATGGTGACCACCCGGAACTCCCCGTTCCAGGCCTCCTGCCCGGCCGGGTCGTACAGCAGCACCAGCCGGCCGTCGGCCAGCTCCTCGCCGTCCACCTCCACGGTGGCGGTCAGCGCGAACGCGTGCGGGGCGAGCCGGCGTGGGGCCGGCGCGGGGGAGAGCTGGAGCTCGGGCCGGAGCCGCGCCCCGCTCAGGGCCTCCACGGCGGCCCGGAACTCGCTCGGCGCCCCCTCCCGACCCGTTCCGCCACCTGCTCCGCCACCCTGCGTGGGGTGCCCGCCGACCGCTGCCATGACCCGAAGACTAGGTCGAAAACCCGGATTATCGCCGCAACTTCCGTCCGAGCGGCGTGCCGGAACGGCAAACCCGGACAGATCTTGGAGGAACCGACGAGGCCGCCCGGGGAGGACGCTCCGAGGCGCATGCGAAGATTTGACCCGTGAGCGAGACTACGGCAGACCCGACGGCGGCCCCCCTCGACGGCCGACCCACCCCCGCGCGCCGCGGCGCCGCGCACGACTCCGCGTTCCTGCGCGCCTGCCGGCACGAGCCGGTGCCGCACACCCCGGTGTGGTTCATGCGCCAGGCGGGCCGCTCGCTGCCCGAGTACCTGAAGGTCCGCGAGGGCATCCCCATGCTGGAGTCCTGCATGCGGCCCGAGCTGGTCAAGGAGATCACCCTGCAGCCGGTGCGCCGGCACAAGGTGGACGCGGCGATCTTCTTCAGCGACATCGTGGTGCCGCTCAAGGCCGTGGGTATCGACGTGGACATCAAGCCCGGCATCGGTCCGGTCATCGCCGATCCGATCCGCACCTTCGAGGACCTCCAGCGGCTGCGCCCGCTGGAGCCCGACGACGTCCCGTACGTCACCGAGGCCATCGGCCTGCTGGTGGACGAGCTCGGCGAGACCCCGCTGATCGGCTTCGCGGGTGCGCCGTACACCCTGGCCAGCTACCTGGTCGAGGGCGGGCCGTCCAAGAACCACGAGAACACCAAGGCCATGATGTACGGGCAGCCCGAGCTGTGGGCCGCCCTGGTGGACCGGCTCGCGGACATCACCTCGGCCTTCCTGAAGGTGCAGATCGAGGCGGGCGCCTCGGCGGTCCAGCTGTTCGACTCCTGGGTCGGTTCGCTCGCGCCGGACGACTACCGCCGCTCGGTGATGCCGGCCAGCACCAAGGTCTTCGACGCCGTGGCCCACTACGGGGTGCCGCGGATCCACTTCGGCGTCGGCACCGGCGAGCTGCTCGGGCTGATGGGCCAGGCCGGCGCGGACATCGTCGGCGTCGACTGGCGGGTGCCGCTGAACGTCGCCGCCGAGCGGGTCGGCGCGGGCAAGGGCCTGCAGGGCAACCTCGACCCGGCGGTGCTGTTCGCGCCGACCAAGGTCGTGGAGACCAAGGCCCGCGAGGTGCTGCACGCCGCCCAGGCGCTCGGTACCAGCGGCCACATCTTCAACCTCGGCCACGGCGTGCTGCCGTCCATGGACCCGGACGCGCTCTCCCGCCTGGTCGCGTTCGTGCACGAGGCCAGCGCGCGCTGACGCGTCGAACCACGGCGGCGGGCCCTCCGGTCACGGCGGGCCCGCCGTCGTCGTTCAGCCCTCGGCGCCTCCCCCAACTTCGTTGACAGGCCTCCCCGTTGAGGCGGGAGTGCCGGTCGGGCACGAGCTATCCGGCGGTCATCTCGATCCCCGCTCGCCGCAGCAGCGCCGCCGTCACCCCGTCCCCGGGCCGCAGCTCCCCGGTGAACGTCCCGTCGTGCACCCGCCCGCAGCCGCACGACGGACTGCGCGCCATCAGCAGCGCCCGCCGCGCCCCCGCCGCCTCGGCCGCCGCCAGCGCCGCCCGGGCACCGGACACGAACTCCTCGGTACGGTCGGCCCCGGTCGTGTCCACCACCCGCGCCCGCGCGTCGAGCACGTCCGCCCCGTCCCCACCCACGATCTCCGCCGCCGGCCGAGGCGTCGGCAACCCGCCCGCCCCCTCCGGACAGACGACGACCGCGCGCCCCTCCTCGACCAGCCGTACGGCCTCCGCCGAGGTCCTCGCCCGCCCGTCGTACCGGCAGGGCACCCCGGCCAGACACGCGCTCACCACGATCGGTTCCATAGCACACAGATTAAGTGGCGGTTCCTCGTGCCCCTCAAGTCGCTATCTTGGGGGCATGAGCGAGCTGCCGGACTGGATGTACGCGCCCAGAGACGAGGGCTGGTTTGCCGATGACCTCGACCACCTGCCGCAGGCGCCGCGGCACACCGAACTGATCGATGGAGCACTCGTCTTCATGATGTCCCCCCAGCGCTGGTGGCACGGTGACGTCGTCACGGACCTCGTTTACACGCTGCGCCGCCAGGTGCCGAAGGGACACCGGGTCGGCAGGGAGATGTCGATCAAGCTCGACAAGCGGAACCGCCCCGAGCCGGACGTGCTCGTCGTCCGGGCCGAGTTCGAGCCCGATCGCACCCAGTTCACTCCCGATGAAGTGGCCCTCGTCATCGAGGTCGTCTCCCCGGAGTCCGCGCACCGGGATCGTACGGTCAAGTTCCGCAAGTACGCCGAGGCAGGTATCCCGCATTACTGGATCGTCGAGGAGGAGGACGGCCTGCCGGTTGCGCACGTCTTCGAGCTGGAGCCGGTGACCTCCTCCTACGTTCCGGCCGGGATCTTCCGGGGCAAGCTCGTACGCCCGGTGCCCTTCCCGATCGCGATCGACCTGGACGAGCTGGTGCCCAACAGCGGGCGTGCAGCGGATTGAGGGTTCGGTGTAAAGACCTGCGAGACTGCGAGGCATGTCGGATGCACAGGTCGTCGTCGTCGGTGGTGGGATCGCGGGGCTGGCTGCGGCCGCCTTCCTGAGCGGGGTGGCCGGGGGGCCGGCGCGGGCCCGGGTGACGGTGCTGGAGGCGTCGGGGCGGGTCGGCGGGAAGCTGTGGGGCGGTGAGGTCGGCGGGGTCCGGGTGGACCTCGGGGCCGAGTCGGTGCTGGCGCGGCGGCCGGAGGCGGTGGAGCTGGCGCGGGCGGTCGGGCTGGGGGACGAGCTGGAGCCGCCGACCACCGCTAAGGCGGCGATCTGGACCAGGGGCGCGCTGCGGCCGCTGCCGGGCGGGCAGGTGATGGGCGTCCCGGGAGACCTGGAGGCGCTGGCCGCCTCCGGGGTGCTCACCGCCGAGGGCCTGGAGCGGGCCCGGCACGAGCGGGGGACCGAGGTCGGGGCGGACGTCGCGATCGGACGCTACGTCGCCGACCGGCTCGGCCAGGAGGTGGTGGACCGGCTGGTCGAGCCGCTGCTGGGCGGCGTCTACGCCGGGCGCTCCGACGAGATCTCGCTGCGCGCCGCCGTGCCGCAGCTGCTGCCGATCGCGCAGGGCGGCGGCTCGCTGGTCGAGGGGGTGCGCGAGCTGGCCTCCCGGCCGACGGTGGTCGGCACCCCGGTGTTCCAGGGGCTGCGCGGCGGCCTCGGCACCCTGCCGGAGGCGGTCGCCGAGGCCTGCGTCAAGGCGGGCGTGGACCTGCGCACCGACACCCCGGTGGACGAGCTGCGCCGCACCCCCGAGGGCTGGCGCGTGGTCGCCGCCGGCGAGGTGCTGTACGCCGACGCCGTGGTGCTGGCCGTCCCGGCCCCGGCCGCGGCCCGGCTGCTGCGCGCGGATGCCCCGGCGGCCGCCGTCGAGCTGGCCACCGTCGAGTACGCGGGCATGGCGCTGGTGACCCTGGCGTTCCGCCGCGCCGACCTGGCCGAGCTGCCCAGCGGCAGCGGCTTCCTGGTGCCGCCGGTGGACGGGCGGCGGATCAAGGCCTCGACCTTCTCCTCCAACAAGTGGGGCTGGCTGGACCGCTCCGCCCCGGACTCCTTCCTGCTGCGCACCTCGCTGGGCCGCTACCGTGAGGACGAGGCGCTGGAGCTGCCGGACGAGGAGCTGGTGGCCCGCTCGCTGGCGGACCTGGAGGAGGCGATCGGGCTGACCGCCCGGCCGTACGACACCTTCGTCTCGCGCTTCACCGCCGGCCTGCCGCAGTACCCGGTGGGCCACCTGGACCGGGTGGCCCGGGTGCGGGCGGCGGCGGAGGCGGTGGGCGCGCTGGCGCTGTGCGGCGCCGTGTACGACGGGGTGGGCATTCCGGCCTGCATCGGTTCGGCGGCCGCCGCCGCGGCGGCCATCGACAAACTGTTGACCCCGGCGACCGGGGAAGGTTCCACGGAGAGGACAATGGGCGCATGACTGAGACCGTTGAGCAGCAGCCGGAGCAGCAGCCCGAGAAGAAGAAGGCGCGCGACCTGAACCAGGTCATCCGCTACACCATGTGGTCGGTGTTCAAGCTCAAGGGCGGCCTGCCCGAGGACCGCACCGCCCTGGCTGCCGAGGTGGACGAGCTGTTCGCCCAGCTGGCCGCGAAGGACGTGACCGTGCGCGGCACGTACGACGTGTCCGGTCTGCGCGCGGACGCCGACATCCTCGTCTGGTGGCACGCCGCCGACTCGGACGACCTGCAGGAGGCGTACAACCGCTTCCGTCGTACCGGCCTGGGCCGCCACCTGGAGCCGGTCTGGTCGAACATGGCGCTGCACCGCCCGGCCGAGTTCAACAAGTCGCACATCCCGGCCTTCCTCGCCGACGAGCGCCCGCGCGACTACGTCTGCGTCTACCCGTTCGTCCGCTCCTACGAGTGGTACCTGCTGCCGGACGCCGAGCGGCGCGCGATGCTCGCCGAGCACGGCCAGATGGCCCGTGGCTACCCGGACGTGCGGGCCAACACGGTCGCCTCGTTCGCGCTCGGCGACTACGAGTGGCTGCTCGCCTTCGAGGCGGACGAGCTGCACCGGATCGTCGACCTGATGCGCGACCTGCGCCCCTCCCGGGCCCGGCTGCACGTCCGCGAGGAGGTCCCGTTCTTCACCGGCCGCCGCAAGCCGGTGAGCGAGCTGCTGAACGGCCTGGTCTGACCCGCGCCCTACGGAGGCCGGTCCCCTGTGTACGGGGGGCCGGCCTCCGGTCGTTGCCACGGGCGCGGGTTACGTCCGGTGCGGGCGGAGGGCGGCGCGCAGGCGGGGGTCGGGGAGGGCGGCGGGGCCGTTCATGGCGACGGCGGTGAGGAGTTCGCGTTCCTCGTCGTCGGCGAGGCCGTGCTGTCGGGCGGGCCGGACCTCGCGCAGGACCTCCTGGCCGATGGGGGAGGCCCAGCGGGTGTAGGGGTAGACGTCGACGCGGGCCATCAGCAGGGTGCCCGAGGTGAGGATCAGCGGCAGGGAGAACCAGGCGAGCGGGGCGAGGGTGTCACCGCCGGTGAAGCCGCTGAGGGAGAGGGCGGCGGCGAGCAGGACCAGGGTCAGCAGCAGGGCGTGCCGGACGTGGCGGACCACCACCACGGTGTCGCGCTGCACCGGGGCCGGGGTGGCCAGGCCGGCCAGCGAGAGCCGGGCGCCGATCTCCAGCACGGTGGGGTGCTCGGCCATCGCCCGGCGCAGCTCGTCCGTTCGGCACTGGCCCTCGGGGCCGACGGTGGCGATGATCGCGCGCTCCAGGCGGCTGCGGCCCTTGGGGTCGACCACGGTGGTCCAGCCGGTGTGGGCGAGGTGCAGGCGTCCCCGGCCGGCCATCAGGACGAGGGCGAGTTCCACCACCCGGTCCGGGCCGCCGGCCAGGTAGGCGGTCTCGTACAGACCGATGCCGACGGCCTCCGGTGGACGCAGCAGGTCCTGATCGGCCAGGGCGTCGGCAGCGGCGGTCATCCGTACCAGCCGGAGGCAGGCCAGCACCGCTGCGACACAGGCCGGGATCAGGAACAGCAACCACATGGGCTTGTTCTATGCCTGGGCCGACGGCGTGGGGAACGGCTTCCCGGAGCGCGATACCGAACTGTGACGTCAGGAGCCGCCACAGCTGCTCCCGCAGCTCGAACCGCAGCTGGACCCGCAGCTGGAGGAGGACCCGCAGCTGCTGGAGTGCGAGGAGCCGCACGAGGAGTGGTGCGAGGACCCGCACGAGGAGTGGTGCGAGGAGCCGGAGTCGGGAGAGCCGCAGGACGAGGTGCTCGACGAGCAGGAGGAGCCCGAAGAGGAGGAGCCCGACGAGGAGGACGAGGAGGAGAAGAGGGACGAGGACGAGGACGAGGAAGCCTGCCGGATCGCCTCCTCCTCGGCCGCCGCGGCCAGCATCGCCGACTCCAGCTCCTGGTTGTCCATCGCGGCCGCGGCCATCCCGCCGAGGGCGACCGCGCCCAGCATCGCGCCGCCGGTCAGCTTCGGCGGGACACCGGACTTGGGCGTCCACGGGGTGCCCTGCATCAGGGTCAGCTGGCGCTGCCCGGCCGGGGTGATCCGGCCCCTGGCCGGCGCGGTGGTGACCAGCGCGCCGGCGCCGGCGAACAGCAGGAAGCCCGGGACGAAGAGGTTGGGGCGGTCGGAGAGGATCTCGCCGTTGTCGAGCAGCAGGGCGACCGGGATGGAGACCGCGACGAGGAGCATCGCCTGCCAGAGGAACCGACGGGCCTTCCGGGCGCGCTCCAGCCGTTCGGGGCGGCGCATCAGGCCGCGGTCGGCGAGCCGGTCGCCGATCTCCTGGACGGCGGCCGAGCGCATCACCATACGGCGCAGCGGGCCGAGTTCACGGCTGCCGGTCGGGCCGACGGCATCGTGGATCGCCTGGTCGACGGCGTCGTAGGGCTTGGTGCCGGTGAGGGTGACCAGGCCGGCGCGGTTGACCACGGCCTGCTCGCCGAGGTGCATCCGGACCATCGCGGTGTCGAAGACCCGGCCGGGGCCGCCGGCCAGGAACGCGGTGTCCAGCAGCGGCAGCCCGCGGCCGGGCAGGCCCTGCGGGTACGGGACGTGGCCGACCCGTTGCCGGGTCTGGACGGCGTACAGGGCGGCGGCGGCCAGCAGGACGGCCGGGATCAGGAAGTAGCTGTTGTGCCACATGGGCGGTTCCCCCGAGATGATGTCGGTTCAGCGTTCGCGCAGGGCCCGGCGCAGGCGGGCGAGCGGGCCGGGAGGCCGCTCGGGCGCCGGGTGGAGCCACAGCTCCAGGGCCCGGCGGCGGTCGACGGCGAGCGGGCCGCCGTCGGTGCGCACCCACTCGGCGAAGGCCCGGGCGTCGGCGCGGTAGCCGCCGGTCTGCGGGTGGGTGCGGGCGTAGTCGAGGAAGAGCGGCCCGTACTGTGCCCCGAGCAGGCGGGGCAGGTCCGGGGCGACCTTCGCGGTGGTGTCTCGCCGTTTGGCGGCGAGGCCGGTGGACTGGGCGCGGACCTGGCTCGGATCGAAGCCGGGCGGGACGGGCCCGCCGGCCACCAGGGCGGCCATCAGCTCCTCCTGGCGCTGGGCCAGGCGCTCCCGGGCTGTGCCGGTCGCGCACTCGCCTCCGAGGAGCGCCTCGGCGCGGTTGTCGGTCTCGGATGCGCCTTTCAGGTCGGTCATCGCAGGGTGCTCCCCTCCAGCACCCGGCGGATGGCGTCCAGTTCACCGGCCAGCTCGGTGGGCGGCGGGAAGTCGGCGTCCCGTTCCAGCAGGACGCCGGGCGGTGCGACCCGCGCGCAGAGTTCGGCCAGGACCTCCAGCACCGGTTCGGTGACGGGGTGGGCGTGGGTGTCGTGCCAGACGCCGTCGACCAGGGTGCCGCCCGCGACGTGCACGTAGGCGAGCGCCTCCAGCGGCAGGCGATCGAGTTCGGCGGCCGGGTCGGTGCCCAGGTTGACCCGGTTGGTGTGCAGGTTGGCGACGTCGATCAGCAGCCGGACGCCGGTGCGCTCGACCAGTTCGGCGAGGAACTCGCCCTCGGTGAACTCGTCGTCCGGCCAGGCGAGCTGGGCGGCGATGTTCTCCAGGGCGAGCGGCACCGGCAGCTGCTCCTGGGCGATCCGGACGTTCTCGGCGATCACCCGCAGCGAGTCCCGGGTGCGGGGGACGGGCAGCAGGTGGCCGGCCTCCAGGCCGCCGGCCCGGACGAAGGCCAGGTGCTCGGTGACCAGTGGGGAGTCGAGAGCCAGCGCCGTCCCGGCGAGTTTGCCGAGCCGGGCGGGGTCGGGCAGGTCGGCGCCGCCGAGGCCGAGGCCGACGCCGTGCGGGACGACGGTGACGCCGCGCTCGCGCAGGACGGTGAGCGAGGTGGGCAGGTGGTCGGCGCAGATGTTCTCGGCGACCACCTCGACCCAGTCCAGGCCGGGTTGGCGCTCGACCACGGTGTCGATCTCGGTGCGCCAGCCGACGCCCACGCCGAGCCGGGTGGCGGTGGCGGAGCCGGGCAGGTCCAGGGCAGGGGAAGTCATCGGTTCGCCCCCTTCGGAGGGCTGGACGGGGAGGCCGTCGGGCGGTGCGGGCGTCGTCGCCAGGACCGCGCGGCCGTGCTGCTGAGGATGTCCCCGGGCGGGGTGGTTGCCAAGCCTCACCCGGTCTTCTCAGAGCATTATTTGAGCTTGCCGTCCTGGTGCTGACGGACTCTAGTCCCCGGCCCGGGGCAGCCCCGCAGGTGGTGGCCCGTCGGCGGGAAAGTCGGAGGCGGCGACGGGTCGACGCGGCTAGCGTGCGAATCCATGACTTCGACTGAACTGACGATCCGAGACTTCCGCCCCGCCGACGCCGAGGCGGTGGCGGCCGCCCACCGGGCCGGGCGCGAGCACCTGGTGATGAGCGCCGAGGCCCTGCTCTGGATGAACGCCCGGCAGAATCCCGACGAGCACTTCCGCACCTTCGTCGCCGAGCTGGACGGCCGGGTGGTCGGCGCGGTGCGCTGCGGCCTGGTGCTCGGGACGACGACCACCGGCGTCGGCGACGCCAACGGCAGCGTGCTGCCGGAGTTCCGGCGGCGCGGCGCGGCGACCGCGCTGCTGGCCGCGGCCGAACGGCACCTGGCCGGGCACGGGGTGACCGAGCTGCACAGCTGGCTGGACGAGGAGCCCGAGTCGCTGGCCTTCGGCTCCGCCCGGGGCTACGAGCTCGGGAGCACGGCGCAGTTCGGCGGGAGGGACCTGACACTGCCGCTGCCCCAGGCGCCGGTCCGGCCGGCCGGTGTCGAGCTGCGCCCGGCCACCGACTGGGTGGACGATCCGCGCCCGCTGTTCCTGGTGGAGGCGGAGGCCATCCGGGACGAGCCCGGCGAGGTGTCGATGGACGCCCTGGACTACGAGGAGTGGCTGCACGGCGACTGGGCCCGACCGGACCTGGACCGGGGGCTGACCGTCGTCGCGGTGGTGGACGGCGAGCCGGCCGCGTTCACCATGGCGCAGACCGACGGGGTGGACCGCTACTGGTCCGCGTTCACCGCCTGCCGCCGAGAGTTCCGCGGCCGCGGTCTGGCCAAGCTGGCCAAGCTGGAGTCGCTGCGGCTCGCTGCGGCGGCCGGCTACCGGAGCGCGTACACCAGCAACGACATCACCAACGCGCCGATGCTGGCGGTCAACGCGTGGCTCGGGTACGAGCGCTGTGCGGGGGAGCGCAAGGGGATCAGGGGTCTGAAGTAGCCAGGGGTTTGCCTATGGTCTGACGGTCCGAATTTCCGCGATGGGGTGGTGAACCGTTGGCAGTTGAGTGTTGTTGAGTGGTCTTTAATGTTCGTGAGCGACCTTCGAGGCGCTGTACAGCTCGGCCGGGGAGCTGATCCGCGACCACGGCTTCATCTTCGTCGCCCGTACGCCCCGGCGCGCGCCGTGCATCGTGCTGTGCGGGGTGTTCGCCTTCGGCTCCGCGATGGCGGTGGAGGCGCTGACCGCGGCGAGCCGGAACTCGCCGTTGGCGGCGCTGTTCCGCTCGCGGGAGAAGGGGTTCGTCGCGGTGGAGGGGCGGGTGATCGGTCTGGACACCGTGGACGTCACCGTCGAGGTCTGCCGCGTGCTGCCCTCGCCCCGGTCCGACGTCCCGTCGGGGTTCCGGGGCGAGGTGTCCACCGGTCGTCCCGAGATCTGAGACGATTGGTCTCGACCACGCGGCGCGAAACCGGACAGCCCGGGAGGGACTGGGGCATGAACTCCGGCCGTCCGCGCAGGTTTTACCCCACTCCTGGCGCAAGGTGGGCATAATCGCGCGCATGACGATCAACCGTGCGAACGTGAGCGCGATTGCCGAGGACCTGTACGTGTGGCTCCCCCCGAAGCGGGGCTGGGGCCTGGCCAACTGTGGCCTGCTGGTCTCGGAGACCACCGCGCTCTGGATCGACACCCCGTACGACCCGTCGCTGGCCGGGGAGTTCCTCACCGCGAGCCGACGCCTGCTGCCGACCGGGGTGGAGATCGACCGAGTGGTCGTCACCCATGCCAACGGCGACCACCTGTGGGGCGCCGGGGTGCTCCCGGACGCCGAGGTGATCGCCACCCGCGAGGCGCTGGACCACATCCACTGGGAGCCCTCCCCGCAGCAGCAGCACGCGCTGATCGCCAACAGCGACCCGGACTCCCCGCTCGGCGGCTACCTGCGGGAGCACTTCGGTCGCTTCGACTGGTCCGAGACCGAGGCGGTGCACCCGGACACCGTCTTCACCGGCGAGCTGGAGCTCAAGGTCGGCCGCTACCCGGTCCAGATCACCAGCCTGCCCGCCGCCCACACGGGTGGGGATCTGATGGTCCACCTCCCGCACCAGCGCGCGGTGTTCACCGGCGACGTGGTCTTCTCCTCGACCCCCGAGCAGCCCGGCGACCACCCCTCGCACTGGGCCGGCCCGCTGGCGAACGTCATCGGCGCCTGCGAGCAGGCCCTCGCCACCGGCGCCGAGATCTTCGTCCCCGGCCACGGCCCGGTGCTCGACCGCGACGGCGTCCGCCGGCACATCGGCTACCTCGACTACGTCCGCGAGCGCGCCCACGCCCTGCACGGCGCCGGGATACCCGCACTGGACGCCGCTCGGCGGGTGATCGCCGAGCAGCGCCACCCCGAACTCGGCCTGCCCGAGCGGCTGGTGCTCACCGTCGCGGCCGAGTACCGGCACCTGGACGGCTCCGCCAAGCCCGGCATCCTGGAGTCGATGGGCCAGGTCGCCCTGGTGGCCCGCGAACTGGCCGAAGAAACCGCCCGCGTCCCGCGCCCGCGCTCCGGCCGGAACTGACCCCCGCGGCCCAGGCGCCAGCCGGCCAGGACACCCGAGGACTTCGATGCAGATCGCGCTGATCGCCCTGGTGCTGGCCGCCGCCGCGGCCACGGTCGTGCTCTCCCGTGGCCGGGCCCGCGCCGTCGCCCGGGCGACGGCCGCCGAGACCGCCCGCGACCACGGCGAGGAGCGCGCCCGGGCCGCCGAGGCCCGACTCGCCCGCGCCGAACAGGAGTTGCACGACTCCCAGGAGGCCGTGCGGCACTCCGTCGAGGAGGCCCGCCGGGCCGGGGAACGCCACCGGGCCGCGGACGAGCGCCACCGGGCCGCCGAGCGACAGGCCCGGGAGGCGCAGGAGGCCGTGCGGGAGGCCGTGCGGGAGGCCGAGCAGCGGGGCGCCGCCGCGACCACCCGGGCCGAGGAGGCCGAACGCCGGCTCGCCACCGCCGAGCAGCACGCCGCCGCGCTGCTCGCCGAGATCGGCCACCTCGCCCAGGAGCGGGTCGCCGCCACAGCCGTACGCCTGACGCACGCCAACGCCCCGCTGGTCGGCCCGCTCGACCCGGAGGCCGTCGGAGCCGAGGCCGTCCGAGCCCTGCAGTCCGTCCTGGACGCCGCCACCGCCGCCCTCGCCGACGAGCGCGAACGGGTCGACGCCGCCGCCCGGGCCGCCATGCGCGGCGCCACCTCCCGGATCCAGACCCTGCTCTACCAGATCCAGAGCCTGGTCCAGCAGCTCCAGCACGACAACGACGACCCCCGGCTGCTGGAGGTCGACTTCCGCAACGAGGTCGCGCTGCGCCGGATCCAGACCGTCGCCGTGCTCTGCGAGGCCTGGCCGGGTCTGGCCCGCACCGACTCCCCGCTCACCGAGGTGGTGGTCGGCGCGCTCTCCCGGGTGCCCGGCTATGCCCGGATCAAGGTCGCCAACCACCTGCGGGAGCAGCGGCTCGCGGTGGTCGCCCGGGCCGCCGAGCCGATCGCCATCGCGATCGCCGAACTGCTCGCCAACGCCACCGCCTACTCCCACCCGGAGACCGACGTGCCGGTCACCGTCCAGCAGGGCGGTCGCGGCGCGCTGGTGATCACCGACGACAGCGGCATCGGCATGGACGAGGACCAGCTGCGCCGGGCCCGCCGTCTGCTGGCCGGCCCGCCGGACGTGCTGCTCACCGAGCTCGGCAACCCGCCCAGGACCGGCTTCGCGGTGGTCGGCAAGCTGGCCCGGCAGTACGGCTTCACCTGCCACATCGAGCCCTCGCCGTACGGCGGCATGCGGACCATCCTGCGGATCCCGGCCGCGCTGGTGACGGTGGTGGACGAGGAGCAGCCGCTGTCGGTGCTCACCCCGCTGCCGCTGCGGGCCGGCGGCGGCCCGGCTCCGGCGCCCACGGTCCTGGCCGTGCCGCCGATGCGCGATGCCGACGAGCAGGACGGGCCGGTGCTCGACGACCGCCACAACCAGCCCGGCCCGCTCCCGCCGCCGGCCATCCACGCGGTGCCCGACCCCGACCCGGTCGCTGAGCGGCCCGGCGACGACAGCGGCCTGCCGACCCGGCGTCGCCGCCGTCCGCTGACGGCCGAGGAGCCCGCCGGGGAGCCGACGGGGGACCTGGGCGCGTCTGCGGTCGCACCGCATGTCCGCAGCCCCGAGCAGGCCGCCGCCCGCTGGCAGGCGTTACAGCGGGGTACCGACGCCGGCCGGGCCGCCCTGACGCAGGGCGCCCGCACCGGCGCCGTACCCGAAGAGAACAGCACCACCGGTGACCACACCACCGGCCCGACCTTGGAAGGAGCCGAGCATTGAACCCTCCCCCCGCCGAAGCAGGGGAATTCCTGGCTCAGGAAGCCCCACAGGTCAGCGACCTGAAAGGTCTCACTCCCTCAACGCCAGCCGGGACGGAACCTGCCCGGTTTGGTGCAGCAAAGCTGACGTGGCTCGTGCTTGGTTCTCGCAACGCGCCGTTGTACTGGCTTGGTTCTCGCTCAGCACTGAGCGCATCCTGCTCGACCACGTGGGCGGTCATTCGTCCTGGCGGCGAAACCCTGTCTCCCGCCCTGCTCCGTAGGAGTTCGGTTCCATCCCTGGCCGAAGCCGGGGACACCCTCGGAGGTTTCCAGTGAGCAGCTCGCCCAGCCCGACCGCCACCGACGAGATCTCATGGGTGCTGAACCCGTTGCTGGAGCTGCCGGGGGTGCTGCACGCGGTGGTCGCCACCGGTGACGGACTCGTCGAGGCCGCCTCCGACGGCCTCGGCCGGGCCTCCGCCGAGCGGGTCGCCGCGATGACCGCCACCGTGCACGCCGCCGCCCGCGCCTTCACCACCGCCTTCACCGACGCCGAGCGGCCCCGACTGGCCCAGACCGTGGTGGAGTCCGACCTCGGCTACGCCGTCGTCGTCCCGGCCGGGGAGAACACCTCGCTCGCCGTGTTCACCGCCCCGGACGCCCAACTCGGCAACGTGGCTTACCAGATGCAGCTCCAGGTCGCCGCCCTGGGCCGCGCGCTCGCCAGCCCGTCCCGGCGGCAGGACCCCACCGCAGGGTCATGAGTGCCGTCCCCCGCAGGCGGATGGTGCCCGCCTACCTGGCCACCGGCGGCCGCAGCCGCCCCGGCACCGAGGGCTTCGAGCGGCTGACCGTGCTGTTCGCCGACCGCGCCGAACCGCCGACCGGACTCGAACCCGAACACCGCCGGCTCTGGGAACTGCTGCGCCCCGGCGCGCTGACCGTGGTGGAGGCCGCCGCGCACCTGCGCCTGCCGGTCAGCGCCACGGTCTTCCTCGCGGCCGATCTGGTCGAGGCAGGCTTCCTGCACGCCCGCGCGCCGATCCCGCGTGCCCAGCAGACCGACCGTTCCATCGTCGAGAGGCTCCTCGTTGGACTCCGTGCGCTCCGGTGACCGGGCCGGCTCCCCCGAGGGGCGGCCGAGCCGGGTGGGCTACCTGCCCGACCGGGACCAGACGCTGATGAAACTGGTGGTCGCCGGCCCGTTCGGGGTCGGCAAGACCACGCTGATCCGCACCCTCTCCGAGATCGCCACCCTGCACACCGAGGAGGCGATGACGGAGTCCGGGCGGCCGGTGGACGACCTGGCGGGCCTGCCCGAGAAGTCCACCACCACCGTCGCGGTCGACTTCGGCCGGCTCACCCTGCCCGGCAACCTGGTGCTCTACATGTTCGGCACCCCGGGCCAGCGCCGCTTCTTCCCGCTCTGGCAGGACGTCGCCCGCGGCGCGCTGGGTGCCCTGGTGCTCGCCGACACCCGCCGGCTGGCCGACTCCTTCGAGATCATGGACATGGTCGAGGAGCAGGGGCTGCCGTACGCCGTGGCGGTCAACCGCTTCCCGGATTCCCCGGACCACCCGGTCGAGGTGCTGCGCACCCACCTGGACCTGCACGCCGCCACCCCGCTGCTGCACTGCGACGCCCGCGAGCGCGGGAGCAGCCTCGACGCGCTGATCGCCCTGGCCGAGCACGTCCTCGACACCCTGCCCGCCGCCGCCACCACCACCGCCACCGCCGCCGCCCGGGAGGGCTCGTGACCGTCGAGACCCGCCCGACCCCGATCTACGGCCCGGTCTTCGCCGCCGACCCCCAGCTGGTGTACGAGCGGCTGCGCCGCCACGGCGCCGTCGCCCCGGTGGAGATCGCGCCCGGCGTGGACGCCCTGCTGGTCACCGACTACCAGGCCGCCCTGGACCTGCTGCGCGACACCGACACCTTCTCCAAGGACTCCCGCGCCTGGCAGCGGACCGTCCCGCCGGACTCCCCGCTGCTGCCGGTGCTCGGTTACCGCCCCACCGCCCTGTTCAGCGACGGCGGGACCCACGCCCGCTACCGCGCGGTGATCACCGACGGCCTCGCCCTGTTCGAGCCGCACCGACTGCAGCGCCAGGTCGCCGAGGCCGCCCACCAGCTGATCGACGGGTTCGCCGCGGTCGGCCGCGCCGACCTGATCGCCGAGTACGCCCGCCGGCTGCCCGCCTTCGTGCTCACCACCTGGTTCGGCGTGCCCGAGGAGCAGCGAGCCCGGGTGGTGGCCGCGATCACCGGGCTGATCGAGTCCACCGAACGGGCCGGCGCCGCGTACGGGGAACTCGTCGGGGTGGTCACCGGGATGGTCGCCGAGCGGCGCGAGCGCCCCCGTAACGACCTCGCCTCCTGGTTCGTCACCCACCCGGTCGCGCTGGACGACGAGGAGGTGATCCGCCAGATCACCCTGACCATGATCGCCGGGCACGAGCCGACCACCAACCTGATCGGCAACGCCCTGCTGCGGCTGCTCACCGACGCCCGCTACGCCGGCTCGCTGTTCGGCGGCGCGATGACCGCCCACCAGGCGATCGACGAGGTGCTCTGGCACGAGCCGCCGATGGCCAACCTCTCCGCCCACTACCCGCGCTACGACATCACCTTCCACGGCCGGGAGATCAGGGCCGGCTCGCTGGTGCTGGTCTCGTACGCGGCCGCCAACTCCCAGGCCGCGCCGCCCACCGACGGCACCGAGCTGCGCAGCGGCGAGAGCGCCCACCTGGCCTGGGCGGCCGGCCCGCACGCCTGCCCGGCCCGCGACCCGGCCCTGCTGATCGCGATCACCGCGATCGAGCAGCTGACCAGTCGGCTCAGCGACCTCGAACTGGCCACCCCAGCGGGGGAGTTGCTCTGGCGCCCGGGCCCCTTCCACCGCGCCCTGGTACACCTGCCGGTCCGCTTCGCGCCGCTGGCCGGATAGCCGGAAGGCCCGGACGACGATCGTCCGGGCCTTCCGCCGTCCGTCCTACTCGGCCGGCCGCAGCGTCAGCGAGATGCTGTTGATGCAATACCGCTGGTCGGTCGGCGTCCCGTAGCCCTCGCCCTCGAAGACGTGCCCCAGGTGCCCGCCGCAGCGGGCGCAGCGCACCTCGACCCGGCGCATGCCGAGCGAATCGTCCTCGATGTACTCGACCCGGTCCTCGGCCAGCGGCGCGTAGTACGAGGGCCAGCCGCAGTGGCTGTCGAACTTGGTCTCGGAGCTGAACAGCTCCGCCCCGCAGGCCCGGCAGCTGTAGACGCCGACCGTCTTGGTGTCGGTGTACTCGCCGACGAACGGGCGCTCGGTGCCCGCCTCGCGGAGGACGTGGTACTCCTCGGGGCTGAGCTGGGCGCGCCACTCGGCCTCGGACTTCTGGATCTCGTAGCTCATCACGACTCCCGCTCGGCGTACGTCAGACGTTGGAGGCAACGTTCGCGAGGTGCTTCAGAATTTCGGGCCCGAGGTTGGTGACGTCGCCCGCGCCCATGGTGAGCAGCAGGTCGCCCGGGCGGGCCAGCCCGGCCAGCAGGGCGGGGGCGGCGGCGAAGTCGTGCTCGGCGGTGATGTCGGCGCCGGCCCGGCGGGCGGCGTCGATGATCAGCTCGCTGGTCACGCCCGGGATCGGGTCCTCGCGGGCCGGGTAGATGTCCAGCACCACCGAGGCGTCGGCCAGCGCGAGGGCCTGGCCCATCTCCTCGGAGAGCTGCTGGGTGCGGCTGAACAGGTGCGGCTGGAAGACCACCAGGACGCGGCCCTCGCCGTCCAGGCCCTCGCGGATCGCCTCCAGGTCGGCGGTCATCTCGGTCGGGTGGTGGGCGTAGGAGTCGATCACCTGGACGCCGGACTCCTCGCCCTTGAGCTGCAGGCGGCGGCGCACGCCGGTGTAGGCGCCGATCGCCTTGGCCAGGTCGGCGGCCGGGACGCCCAGGGCGACGCCGGCGGCCAGCGCGGCGACCGCGTTGTGGGCGTAGTGCCGGCCGGGCACCGAGACGGTGAAGGCCAGCTCGGCGCCGTCCAGCAGCACGGTGACCTCGCTGGTCATGCCGTGGGCGACCACCGACAGGACGCGCACGTCGGCGTCCTCGGCGGAGCCGACGGTCACCACGTTCAGCCCCTCGCGGGCGGCCACCCGGGCGGTCAGCTCGCGGGCGCCGTCGTGGTCGGCGGAGACCACCAGGGTGCCGCCGGGGGTGATCCGGCCGACGAAGGTCTCGAAGGACTCGTAGATCTCCTCGATCGAGGCGTAGTTGGCGTGGTGGTCCAGCTCCACATTGAGCACGATCGCCACCTCGGGCGCGTACTTGTGGAAGCTGCGGTCGCTCTCGTCGGCCTCGGCGACGAAGATCTCGCCGGCGCCGTGGTGGGCGTTGGAGCCGGGGGCGTCGAGGTCGCCGCCGATCGCGTAGGACGGCTCCAGGCCCAGCTCGCCGAGGGCGACGGCGAGCATGCTGGTGGTGGTGGTCTTGCCGTGGGTGCCGGCCACCGCCAGCGCCCGGCGGCCGCCCATCAGCGCGGCCAGCGCGTCGGAGCGGTGCACCACCGGGATGCCGCGCTCGTGGGCGGCGGCCAGCTCCGGGTTGTCGGCGCGGATCGCGCTGGAGACGACGACGCAGCTGGTGCCGTCCGGCACGTGCTCGGCGGCGTGGCCCACGTGCACCGTCGCGCCGAGGGCGCGCAGCGCGAGGACGGTCTCGGACTCCTTGGAGTCGCTGCCGGAGACGCTGGCACCGCGCACTGCGAGGATCTTCGCCAGGCCGGACATCCCGGCGCCGCCGATGCCGATGAAGTGCGGGGCGTGCAGGTCGTGCGCGGCGTCGTTCAAGGCGTGTGCTCCGTACGGGCGGGGGCTGGTGGGCAGGCGGGTCCGGCGATGTGCGAATCGTCCTCGCGGGCGGACCGCAAGGACGATTCTGCACCACGGGCGCGCGGAGCTAGGAGTCGCTGGCGAACAGCCTCAGCACCGGGACCCCCACCTTGTGCCGGGCCTGGGAGGCCCAGTCGCGATGGAAGAACTCCTCCACGAAGTGCGGTGAGGTGAGCACCACCACTTCGTCCGCGCGCTGTTCCTCGACCACCGCGCGCAGCCGCTCCAGCGGCTTGTCCTCGACCAGTTCGCCGGCCGCCTCGGCCCCGGCCCGGCGCAGGTGGCGCAGGCTGTGCTCGAGCGATTCACCGGCCAGGGTCGGACCGCTCTCGGATTCGTCGTGCTCGTGCACCACCTTGTCGAGGTGGCCGAGGGCGACGTCGTCGAGCGCCCGCAGCAGTTCGTCCTGCTTGCCGCGCGGCTGCATCAGGACGACGAAGGACACCTTCTCGTCGCTGTGGAGCGTCGTGACGAGCTCCACGTCCGCGTCCGAGAGAGCCTTTTCGATCATCAGTACCGTCTTGAACACGTGAGTCCCTTCCAGTGGCCGGCCCCCAGGCCCCGGCATCGCATAACGGGATCACGATCGGGGGGTCACGGGGTCATCCGAACCCAGGTGACGCAGGTAGCGGGTGAAGAGGAATCCTTTCTGCTCGATCAATGAGACCAGCCGCATCCGTTGCACGTCAGGCATTTGCGCATCGTGGACGATGCGCGGCGCGTCGCCGCCCGTGATCAACGGGGCCAGCGACAGGCACAGCTCGTCCAGCAGGCCCGCCGCCGCGAGCTGTCCCAGCAGCCGCGGGCCGCCCTCGCTCAGCAGACGGGTCCAGCCCCGCTCCACCAGGGCCGCCACACCGGCCCGCAGGTCCACCGAACCCCGCCCGGCGAGCACCAGGTCGGCCACCTCGGCGACCGCCCGGCGGCGCTCCTCGGGGGCGTCCTCGACGGTGATCACGACCGTCCTGACCAGCGGTTCCGCGAACAGCGGTGCACTCAGGTCGAGGTCCAGCGAGCGGCTCACGATCGCGATCGCCGGGGCCGGGGCCTGCCCCGCCGCCGCCCGCGCCGCCGCGAACTCCCGACGGGCCCGGGCCGGACGGTAACCCTCCGCGCGGACCGTCTCGGCGCCCACCAGCACCACGTCCGACAGGGCGCGCAGCACACCGAAGATCCGCTTGTCGGCGTCGCCGGACAGGCCCTCGGACAGGCCCTCCAGCTTCGCCCCGCCGTCCAGTCCGGCCACCATGTTGGCGCGCAGCCACGGGTGCCCCTGATTCACCTGGTCGGGGTACGCGTAGACGGCGGCGAGCGACTCCAGCGCGGCCGGATCGGCGACCGGCGCACCCAGCGGGCTGATCAACTGTTGCATGCCCTCAGTGTTCCACCGAGGGCCGTTCGGAGGCGGTCCGGAGGCCGTCCGGAGGCGGTTCGGAGGCCGCATCGACCAGGCGTACCCTCTACTGATGTGCCCGCAGCCTCCCACCCCGCCACCGCGACCGAGTCCATAGCCGCCGCGAGCCCGGCCGGCAACCCGATCGCGCTCACCGACCGCCGCCCCGTCGTGCCCGCCGAGCGGCTGGTCGCCGAGATGGTCCCGCCGCCCCGGTTCGCCGACGTGAGCTTCGGGACGTACATCCCGGACCAGACCCAGCCCAGCCAGTACGAGGCCGTGCAGGTGCTGGAGCAGTTCGCGGGCACCCTCGCGCGAGGAAACGGTTCTGCGCCCAAGCGCAGCTGGTTCCGCCGCTCCGCCCCCGCGCCCACCGGCCCCGCCGGGGTCTACCTCGACGGCGGCTACGGCGTCGGCAAGACCCACCTGCTCGCCTCGCTCTGGCACGCCGCCCCCGGCCCGAAGGCCTTCGGCACCTTCGTCGAGCTGACCAACCTGGTCGGCGCGCTCGGCTTCCAGCAGGCCGTCCAGACCCTCTCCGGGCACACGCTGCTGTGCATCGACGAGTTCGAGCTGGACGACCCGGGCGACACCGTGCTGGTCTCCACGCTGCTCGGCCGCCTGGTCGAGAACGGCGTCAAGCTGTGCGCCACCTCGAACACCCTGCCGGAGAAGCTCGGCGAGGGCCGCTTCGCCGCCGCCGACTTCCTGCGCGAGATCCAGGGCCTGTCCGCGCACTTCCGCCCGATGCGGATCGACGGCCAGGACTACCGCCACCGCGGCCTGCCCGACGCCCCGCCGCCGTACACCGACGAGACCGTCGAGACCGTCGCCGCCCGCACCCCGGGCGCCTCGCTGGACGACTTCGACGCCCTGCTGGCCCACCTCTCCGCCGTCCACCCCAGCCGCTACGGCGCGCTGCTGGACGACGTCACCGCGGTCTGCCTGCGCGGCGTGCGCCAGGTCGACGACCAGTCCACCGCGCTGCGCCTGGTCGTCCTGGCCGACCGGATGTACGACCGCGAGCTGCCCATCACCGCCTCCGGCCTGCCCTTCGACCAGGTCTTCCCGGAGGACATGCTGCGCGGCGGCTACCGCAAGAAGTACCTGCGGGCCATCTCCCGCCTGGTCGCCCTGGCCCGGGACAGCGAGAAGCTGGGGTGAACGTCTTCGAGGGCGGAGGCCGCGAGCCCGCCATGAGGTTCGAGACGCACGCGGCCTGAGCGAAGCGGCCACGGTTGTCAGTCGTGGGTCGTACGGTGGACTCGTGCGACCCATCACGAGTATTGAGCGGTCCGTGGCGCCCTTCGAGGTCGTCAGTCCCTTCCAGCCGAACGGTGACCAGCCGACGGCGATCGCCGAGCTGGAGCGGCGGATCAGGGGAGGGGAGAAGGACGTCGTGCTGCTCGGTGCCACCGGTACCGGCAAGTCGGCCACCACGGCCTGGATGATCGAGAAGCTACAGCGCCCCACCCTGGTGATGGCGCCGAACAAGACGCTGGCCGCGCAGCTGGCGAACGAGTTCCGCGAGCTGCTGCCGAACAACGCGGTCGAGTACTTCGTCTCGTACTACGACTACTACCAGCCCGAGGCGTACGTCCCGCAGACGGACACCTACATCGAGAAGGACTCCTCGATCAACGAGGAGGTCGAGCGGCTGCGGCACTCGGCGACCAACTCGCTGCTCACCCGCCGTGACGTGATCGTGGTCGCCTCCGTCTCCTGCATCTACGGCCTCGGCACCCCGCAGGAGTACGTGGACCGGATGGTCCCGCTCAAGGTCGGCCAGGAGATCGACCGCGACGTGCTGCTGCGCCGCTTCGTGGACATCCAGTACGCGCGCAACGACGTGGCCTTCACCCGGGGCACCTTCCGGGTCCGCGGCGACACCATCGAGATCTTCCCGGTCTACGAGGAGCTCGCCGTCCGGATCGAGATGTTCGGCGACGAGATCGAGGCGCTCTACACCCTGCACCCGCTCACCGGCGAGATCATCAGCCAGGACGAGCAGATCTACGTCTTCCCCGCCTCGCACTACGTGGCCGGCCCCGAGCGCATGGAGCGGGCGATCACCGGCATCGAGCAGGAGCTGGAGCAGACGCTCGCCAAGCTGGAGAAGCAGGGCAAGCTGCTGGAGGCCCAGCGGCTGCGCATGCGCACCACCTACGACATCGAGATGCTGCGCCAGATCGGCACCTGCTCGGGCGTCGAGAACTACTCGATGCACTTCGACGGCCGCGAGCCCGGCTCCCCGCCGAACACCCTGCTGGACTACTTCCCGGAGGACTTCCTCCTGGTCATCGACGAGTCGCACGTCACCGTCCCGCAGATCGGCGCGATGTACGAGGGCGACGCCTCGCGCAAGCGCACCCTGGTCGAGCACGGCTTCCGGCTGCCGTCCGCGATGGACAACCGCCCGCTGAAGTGGGAGGAGTTCCTGGGGCGGATCGGTCAGACGGTCTACCTGTCGGCGACGCCCGGCCCGTACGAGCTGTCCCGCGGCGACGGCCAGGTCGAGCAGATCATCCGCCCGACCGGCCTGATCGACCCCGAGGTGATCGTCAAGCCGACCGAGGGCCAGATCGACGACCTGGTGCACGAGGTCCGCAAGCGGGTGGAGCGGGACGAGCGCGTCCTGGTCACCACGCTGACCAAGAAGATGGCCGAGGACCTCACCGACTACATGCTCGGCCTGGACATCCGGGTCCGGTACCTGCACAGCGACGTGGACACCCTGCGCCGGGTCGAGCTGCTGCGCGAGCTGCGCGCGGGCCGGTTCGACGTGCTGGTCGGCATCAACCTGCTGCGCGAGGGCCTGGACCTGCCCGAGGTGTCGCTGGTGGCGATCCTGGACGCGGACAAGGAGGGCTTCCTGCGCTCCGGCACCTCCCTCATCCAGACGATCGGCCGCGCCGCCCGTAACGTCTCCGGCCAGGTCCACATGTACGCGGACCGGATCACCCCCTCGATGGAGAAGGCGATCGAGGAGACCAACCGCCGCCGGGACGTCCAGCAGGCCTACAACAAGGAGCACGGGATCGACCCGCAGCCGCTGCGGAAGAAGATCGGCGACATCCTGGACACCCTCGCCCGCGAGGACGTCGACACCGACGAGCTGCTCTCCACCGGCTACCGCGGCGCGGGCCAGAAGGGCGGCAAGGCCCCGGTGCCGATGCTGGGCTCGGAGCGCAAGCCCGCCAAGTCGCTGCCGGCCGCCGAGCTGGCGGACCTGATCCAGGAGATGACCGACCGGATGCACACGGCCGCCGCCGATCTCCAGTTCGAGGTCGCGGCGCGGCTGCGCGACGAGGTGAAGGAGCTGAAGAAGGAGCTGCGGCAGATGCGCGAGGCCGGTGTGGCCTGACCTGTCTGCCGGTGCGTCGGGCTTGGCCGGTTCTCGCACCGGTCAAGCCCGGCGGTGTCTCAGCCTTGCCACAAACCGGGTAACTCGGAGGGGGCGGGGGTGCCGCAGGCCCTAGGCTGGCCTGCGGCACCGCGCCCTCGGGACGGGGTTGCGGGCCGTCTTGCAGAGGGGGCCTCAGCCGGGGGACGGCGACGGGGTGTTCCACCGGGAGCCGTGCGGGTGTGACCGCGTGGCCGGCAGAGAGGACAACGTCGTGTCGGTGAACCTTGCCAAAGGGCAGCGGGTCAGCCTCCAGAAGGGGGCGGGCGGCACCCTGACCGTGGTCCGGATGGGGCTCGGCTGGCAGGCCGCCCCCAAGCGGGGCCTGTTCGGCAGCCGGACCAGGAAGATCGACCTGGACGCCTCGGCACTGCTGTACGCCGAGAAGACCCCGTCCGACGTGGTGTTCTTCCAGCACCTGGAGTCCACCGACGGCTCGGTGCGGCACACCGGGGACAACCTGGAGGGCGGCTCCGGCGCCGAGGACGACGAGGCGATCCTCGTCGACCTGTTGCACGTGCCGGCGCACATCACCCAGGTGGTGTTCACGGTCAGCTCGTACACCGGGCAGACCTTCGCCGAGGTGAGTCGGGCGCACTGCCGGCTGCTGGACGAGACCACCGGGGTGGAGCTGGCCCGGTACGAGCTGGCGGGCGGCGGGCCGCACACCGGGCAGATCATGGCGAAGGTGGTCCGGGACGGCAACGGCGGCTGGGAGATGCAGGCGATCGGCGCCCCGGCCAAGGGACGGACCTTCCAGGACCTGCTGCCGGCGGTCGAGCCGTTCCTCTGACGGTCCTTTACCTTCTTTACCTTTCCTTGCCTTCCCTGTTACTCTCGACGGCAGCGGAGGGGAGTATTCCTCGACAGCCGACCCCGTCATCACGGGTGCCCGTCGTGGCACCCCGGGGCGCTGGCCCGATGGGCGGAAGAGACCTCCGGCAGTGACGACCTGTCTCGCCTAGCTGCCGGAGGAGCAGTCATGGACGTTTCCGTAACCATGTGGGTCACCACGATCGGTGTGCTGATCGCACTGGTGGTGGCCGACTTCTTCATCGGGGGGCGCAAGCCGCACGAGGTCTCGATCAAGGAGGCCGGGATCTGGACGGCCGTCTGGGTCGCTCTGGCGGCGCTCTTCGGCGGGTTCCTCTGGTGGCACTCCGGCGGGCAGCCGGCGGGCGAGTTCTTCGCCGGCTACATCACCGAGAAGTCGCTCAGTGTCGACAACCTCTTCGTGTTCATCCTGATCATGGGCAAGTTCGCGGTGCCCAGGATCTACCAGCAGCGCGTGCTGATGTTCGGTGTGATCATCGCCCTGGTGCTCCGGGCGGTGTTCATCGCGGGCGGCGCGGCGCTGGTCTCCCAGTTCTCCTGGGTGTTCTTCGTCTTCGGCGCCTTCCTGATCTGGACGGCCTGGAAGCTGATCAAGGAGGCCCGGGCCGACGAGGAGGACGAGGAGTTCGAGGAGAACCGCCTGCTCAAGTCGATCACGCAGCGCTTCCCGTCGACCGACAAGTACCACGGTACGAAGCTCTTCATCCGGGAGAACGGCCGCCGGCTGATCACCCCGATGCTGATCGTCATGCTGGCGATCGGCACCACGGACGTGCTGTTCGCCCTGGACTCGATCCCGGCCATCTTCGGCCTCACCCAGGACCCGTACATCGTCTTCACCGCCAACGCCTTCGCCCTGATGGGCCTGCGCCAGCTGTACTTCCTGATCGGCGGCCTGCTGAAGAAGCTGGTCCACCTGAGCTACGGCCTGTCGGTGATCCTCGGCTTCATCGGCGTGAAGCTGGTCCTGCACGCCGCCCACGAGGCCGGCGCGAACGTCCCGGAGGTCGGCATCCCGTTCTCGCTGGGCTTCATCGTGGTGGTGCTGGTCGTGACGACGGTGACCAGCCTGATGGCCTCCAGGAAGCAGCATGAGCAGGCCGAGAAGGAGTCCGAGAAACTCGCCGCATGACCGGAAACCGAACATGCTTGAGCCCCGCCGCCGGATGGCGAATCCGGCGGCGGGGCTCAGTTCTGCGGGTGGCCCGGGTGGGGTCACCAGCCGCGCTCGCGCCATTCCTCCAGGTGCGGGCGCTCGGCGCCGAGGGTGGTGTCGTTGCCGTGGCCGGGGTAGATCCAGGCCTCGTCCGGGAGGACGTCGAAGATCTTCTCGTTGACGTCCCGGAAGAGGGTCTCGAAGGCCTCCGGGTCGCCCCAGGTGTTGCCGACGCCGCCCGGGAAGAGGCAGTCGCCGGTGAAGACGTGCGGGTGGCCCTGCGGGTCGTCGTAGATGAGCACGATCGCGCCCGGGGTGTGGCCGACCAGGTGCCGGACGGTCAGCTCGACGTCGCCGACCCGCAGCTTGTCGCCGTCGGCGAGCAGCAGCTCGGTGGGGACGTCGATGCCCTGGGCGTCGTGCTGGCCGGCGGCGGTGCGGGCGCCGGTGGTGGCGACCACCTCGGCGAGCGCGCCCCAGTGGTCGTGGTGCCGGTGGGTGGTGACCACCGTCTCCAGGTCGTCCCCGACGGTCTCCAGCAGCACCGGGGCGTCGGCGGCGGCGTCGATCAGCAGCTGCTCGTCGGTGGCCCGGCAGCGCAGCAGGTAGGCGTTGTTGTCGTACGGGCCGACGGCCACCTTGGTGATCATCAGGTGGGCCAGCTCCCGCACGTCCGGCGGCCCGCCGACCTTGACCGCTCCGTGGTACGTCATGCGTCCGCTCCTCGTTGTGTCGGTCCTGGGATCATCCTTGCGCGGTCAGCCCATGGGGGGAAGCTGGGGGAGCGCGGTGTCGGGCGTGCGGCGCAGGTCCGCGCCGTCGGAGCGGCCGGAGAGCCAGGCGAGCAGGGCGCGGTGCGGGCCCTCGACGGTCAGCGAGACGGGGCCCGAGCCGATCAGGCCGCGGTCCCCGGTGTCCTCGGCGACCAGCTCGACGGCGGGCAGCTCGTTGCCGTGCAGCTTGATCGCGAGCTTGTGGAACTCGATGACCGCGAACTCCTCCGGCCACTCGGCGGGGGAGTAGCCGCCGTCCAGGTCGACCAGGTGGTACTCCAGTTCGCCGAGGCGCTTCCAGACCAGGTCGCAGGCCGGGAAGACGGCGCCGGAGCGGTGGCGCACGTCGGCGGCCCAGTTCTCGTCGGTCATCAGCGCGGCGGCCGCGGCGAAGCGCTCGTGCGACTCGCGCAGGTCGGCGAGCTGGGTGTCCAGCGGGCGGCCGGCGCCGTCCTCGATCCCCTGGTCGCGGGCCTGCTCGCTGGCGTACTGCGGGATGTCGGTGCCGGTGCGGGCGCCGGCCAGCAGGTTGACCAGGGAGTCGGCGTTGCGGGCGATGTGGGCCAGCACGTGGCCGCGGGTCCAGCCGGGGAGCGCGGAGGGCTCGGTGACGGCCTCCGGCTTCAGCCCGGCGACGGTCTCCAGCATGCGCCGGGTGCTTGCCTCGACCAGGTTCAGTCGCTCGGTGGCTAGAGCGGCGGCGGAGTGCGAGTCGGACATCGAATCTGCCTTCTGTACGAGACGGCGCGTTGCCCGAGGAGGGCTTCGCTCGTTGACCAGGCGACGCTATCGCCGAATCCGCGCCCTGAGCAGGGCCTTTTTCGGTCCGGGTACGGACGGTCCCGAGGGTGGTCTCACTCGTTCGGGTGGACTCCGCTGGACAAAGTCGATATTCGAACGTCTGAGCTATAGGCTGGCTGCCGCATCCTGGAAGAAGACCGAATCTCACCGCAAGCCATCTCGCCCCGGAGAAAGGCGCCAGAAGCAGTGGCCGACCGCCTCATCGTCCGCGGTGCTCGCGAGCACAACCTCAAGAACGTCTCGCTCGACCTGCCCCGCGACTCCCTCATCGTCTTCACGGGCCTCTCCGGCTCCGGTAAGTCCTCGCTCGCCTTCGACACGATCTTCGCCGAGGGCCAGCGCCGCTACGTCGAGTCGCTGTCCTCGTACGCCCGCCAGTTCCTCGGGCAGATGGACAAGCCCGACGTGGACTTCATCGAGGGCCTCTCCCCGGCCGTCTCGATCGACCAGAAGTCCACCAACCGCAACCCCCGTTCGACCGTCGGCACCATCACCGAGGTCTACGACTACCTGCGCCTGCTGTTCGCCCGGATCGGCAAGCCGCACTGTCCGCACTGCGGCCGCCCGATCGCCAAGCAGTCGCCGCAGGCGATCGTGGACAAGGTGCTGGAGCTCGCCGAGGGCACCCGGTTCCAGGTGCTCAGCCCGGTGGTGCGCGAGCGCAAGGGCGAGTTCGTCGACCTCTTCGCCGACCTCCAGTCCAAGGGCTACTCCCGCGCCCGCGTCGACGGCGAGACGATCCAGCTCGCCGAGCCGCCGAAGCTCAAGAAGCAGGAGAAGCACACCGTCGAGGTGGTCGTCGACCGCCTGACCGTCAAGGAGAGCGCCAAGCGGCGCCTCACCGACTCGGTGGAGACGGCCCTGCGGCTGTCCGGCGGCATGGTCGTGCTCGATTTCGTCGACCTCCCGGAGGACGACCCGGAGCGCGAGCGGATGTACTCCGAGCACCTCTACTGCCCGTACGACGACGTGTCGTTCGAGGAGCTGGAGCCGCGCTCGTTCTCCTTCAACTCGCCGTTCGGCGCCTGCCCGGACTGCTCGGGCCTGGGCAACCGGATGGAGGTCGACCCGGAGCTGGTCGTGCCGGACCCGGAGCGCTCGCTGGACGAGGGCGCGATCCACCCGTGGTCGGCCGGGCACGCCAAGGAGTACTTCCAGCGCCTGATCGACGCCCTCGCCGAGGAGCTCGGCTTCCGCACCGACATCCCCTGGGCCGGGCTGCCCGCCCGCGCCAAGAAGGCGCTGCTGTACGGGCACAAGCACCAGGTGCAGGTCCGCTACCGCAACCGCTTCGGCCGCGAGCGCTCGTACAGCACCGGCTTCGAGGGCGCCGTCCCGTTCATCCAGCGCCGGCACACCGAGGCGGAGAGCGACAGCAGCCGCGAGCGCTTCGAGGGCTACATGCGCGAGGTGCCCTGCCCGACCTGCCAGGGCACCCGGCTCAAGCCGGTGGTGCTCGCGGTGACCGTCGAGGACAGGTCGATCGCCGACGTCTCGTCGATGTCGATCAGCGACTGCGCCGAGTTCCTGGGCGCGATGAAGCTCAACGACCGGGACAAGCAGATCGCCGAGCGGGTCCTCAAGGAGGTCAACGAGCGGCTGCGGTTCCTGGTCGACGTCGGCCTGGACTACCTCTCCCTGGACCGCGCGGCCGGCACCCTGTCCGGCGGCGAGGCCCAGCGCATCCGGCTGGCCACCCAGATCGGCTCCGGCCTGGTCGGCGTGCTGTACGTGCTGGACGAGCCGTCCATCGGTCTGCACCAGCGGGACAACCACCGGCTGATCGAGACGCTGGTGCGGCTGCGCGACATCGGCAACACCCTGATCGTGGTCGAGCACGACGAGGACACCATCAAGACCGCGGACTGGGTGGTGGACATCGGCCCGGGCGCCGGCGAGCACGGCGGCAAGGTGGTGCACTCCGGTTCGCTGAAGCAGCTGCTCTCCAACAAGGAGTCGCTGACCGGTCAGTACCTCTCCGGCAAGCGGTCCATCCCGATCCCGGCCGCCCGCCGCGACCGGGACCGGAAGCGCCAGCTGACCGTCCACGGCGCCCGCGAGCACAACCTCAAGGACGTCACGGTCGGCTTCCCGCTCGGCACCCTGACGGCGATCACCGGCGTCTCCGGCTCCGGCAAGTCGACGCTGGTCAACGACATCCTCTACACCCACCTCGCCCGGGAGCTGAACGGCGCCCGCAGCGTGCCCGGCCGGCACACCCGGATCACCGGCACCGACCTGGTGGACAAGGTGGTGCACGTCGACCAGTCGCCGATCGGCCGCACCCCGCGGTCCAACCCGGCCACCTACACCGGGGTGTTCGACCACGTCCGCCGGCTCTTCGCGGAGACCCAGGAGGCCAAGGTCCGCGGCTACCTGCCCGGCCGGTTCTCCTTCAACGTCAAGGGCGGCCGCTGCGAGAACTGCACCGGCGACGGCACCATCAAGATCGAGATGAACTTCCTGCCGGACGTCTACGTGCCGTGCGAGGTCTGCCACGGCGCCCGGTACAACCGGGAGACGCTGGAGGTGCACTACAAGGGCAAGTCCATCGCCGAGGTGCTGGACATGCCGATCGAGGACGCCCTGGGCTTCTTCGAGGCCGTCCCGGCGATCGCCCGCCACCTCCGGACGCTCAACGACGTCGGCCTCGGCTACGTCCGGCTCGGCCAGTCCGCGCCGACGCTCTCCGGCGGCGAGGCGCAGCGCGTCAAGCTCGCCTCGGAGCTGCAGAAGCGCTCCACCGGGCGGACGGTCTACGTGCTGGACGAGCCCACCACCGGCCTGCACTTCGAGGACATCAGCAAGCTGATCAAGGTGCTCAGCGGGCTGGTGGACAAGGGCAACACGGTGATCGTCATCGAGCACAACCTCGATGTGATCAAGACCGCCGACTGGATCGTCGACATGGGCCCCGAGGGCGGCTCCGGCGGCGGCACGGTGGTCGCCGAGGGCACCCCGGAGCAGATCGCGGCCGTCCCGGAGAGCCACACGGGCAAGTTCCTGCGGGACATCCTGCCGGGCGACTTCGCGGACGCCCCGGTCGCCGCCCCCGCCAAGAAGGCGCCGCGCAAGCGGGCCGCCGTCAAGAAGTAGCCGGATCGCGCTCCGCCGCTCCCACCCCGGGAGCGGCGGAGCGCGTGCCGCATAGACTTCCACGGGCCCACCGAGCCGTGGCCCGTCCCGCAGTCGAACCGCCAGGAGCGCACCGATGTCCGAGGCCCCCGAGACCAGCCCCGCCACCTCCCGTCGCACCCTGCTCTGCGGGGCCGCGGCCGTCCTGGCGGCCGGTGGCACCGTGGCGGTCACCGGCTGCAGCTCCTCCGCCGGCTCCTCCGCCCCCAGCAGCGCCCCCAAGGGCCCGGTGGACCTCGGCCCGGCCTCGGCGATCCCGGAGGGCGGCGGCAAGGTCTTCCGCGAGCAGAAGATCGTGGTCACCCAGCCGACGGCGGGCCAGTACAAGGCCTTCAGCGCCAAGTGCACCCACGCCGGCTGCATCGTGGACCAGGTCAAGAAGGAGCAGATCCAGTGCCCCTGCCACGGCAGCCGGTTCGGCATCGCCGACGGCGCGGTGCAGGACGGCCCGGCCCCCAGCCCGCTGCCCGCCTACACCGTCACGGTCGAGGGCGGGAACCTCAAGGTCACCCCGAGCTGAAGCAGTTGAGCGCCTCTCGATTGATCTTGCCCCCGCGGCCCCGACCGCACTCGGTACGGTGGACTCATGGCTGACCCGAGCACCTACCGCCCGGCGCCGGGCGCGATCCCGACCTCCCCGGGCGTCTACAAGTTCCGTGACGCCCACGGCCGGGTCATCTACGTCGGCAAGGCCAAGAGCCTGCGCCCGCGCCTGTCGTCCTACTTCCAGGACCTGGCCGGCCTGCACCCGCGCACCGCGACCATGGTCACCACTGCCGCCTCGGTGGAGTGGACCGTGGTCGGCACCGAGGTCGAGGCGCTCCAGCTGGAGTACTCCTGGATCAAGGAGTTCGACCCGCGGTTCAACGTCAAGTACCGAGACGACAAGAGCTATCCGGAACTCGCCGTCACCCTCAACGAGGAGTACCCGCGGGTCCAGGTGATGCGGGGGGCGCACAAGAAGGGCGTGCGCTACTTCGGCCCGTACGGGCACGCCTGGGCGATCCGCGAGACGGTCGACCTGCTGCTGCGCGTCTTCCCCGTCCGCACCTGCTCCAACGGCGTGTTCAAGCGCGCCCGACAGGTCGGCCGGCCCTGCCTGCTGGGCTACATCGGCAAGTGCGCCGCGCCCTGCGTCGGCAAGGTCTCGGCGGACGAACACCGGGCGCTGGCCGAGGACTTCTGCGACTTCATGGCCGGGCGCGCCGGCAACTACCTGCGCCGGCTGGAAGAGCAGATGCAGGAGGCCGCCGCGGAGATGGAGTACGAGAAGGCGGCCCGGCTGCGGGACGACATCGGCGCCCTCAAGCGCGCGATGGAGAAGAACGCCATCGTGCTCGCCGACGCCACCGACGCCGACCTGCTGGCCGTGGCCGAGGACGAACTCGAAGCCGCCGTGCAGATCTTCCACGTCCGCGGCGGCCGGGTGCGCGGCCAGCGCGGCTGGGTCACCGACAAGGTCGAGGACGTCGACACCGCCGGTCTGGTCGAGCACGCCCTCCAGCAGCTCTACGGCGGGGCCACTCCCGGCGAACGCAGCGAGACCGTCCCGCGCGAGGTGCTGGTCCCGGCCCTGCCCGAACCGGTCGCCCCGGTACGGGAGTGGCTCAGCAGCCTGCGCGGCAGCCAGGTCGACCTGCGCATCCCGCAGCGCGGCGACAAGAAGGACCTGATGGCCACCGTGCAGCGCAACGCCCAGCAGGCGCTGGCGCTGCACAAGACCAAGCGCGCCTCCGACCTCACCACCCGCAGCCGCGCCCTGCAGGAGATCGCCGACGCGCTGGAGCTGGACTCCGTCCCGCTGCGGATCGAGTGCTACGACATCTCCCACCTCCAGGGCGAGGACGTGGTCGCCTCGATGGTCGTCTTCGAGGACGGCCTGGCCCGCAAGAGCGAGTACCGGCGCTTCCAGATCAAGGGCTTCGAGGGCCAGGACGACGTCCGCTCGATGCACGAGGTGATCAGCCGCCGCTTCCGCCGCTACCTCCAGGAGCGCGAGCAGACCGGCGAGTGGGCCGTCCCCGAGGAGGAGCCCGAGGCCGGAACCGGCGCCCGGGACGAGGAGGGGCGCCCCAAGCGCTTCGCCTACCCGCCGCAGTTGCTGGTGGTCGACGGCGGCCAGCCGCAGGTCGCCGCCGCCAAGCGCGCCCTGGACGAACTCGGCATCGACGACGTCGCGCTGTGCGGCCTGGCCAAGCGACTGGAGGAGGTCTGGCTGCCCGGCGAGGACGACCCGGTCGTCCTGCCGCGCTCCAGCGAGGGCCTCTACCTGCTCCAGCGGGTCCGCGACGAGGCCCACCGCTTCGCGATCAGCTATCAGCGCAACAAGCGTTCCAAGCGACTCACCGCCGGGGAACTGGACTCCGTCCCGGGCCTCGGCGAGACTCGCCGCCAGGCGCTGCTCAAGCACTTCGGCTCGCTGAAGAGGCTCCGGGCCGCCACCCTCGACGAACTCTGCGCGGTACCCGGCATCGGACGCCGCACCGCGGAGACTGTTGCGGCGGCGTTGTCGTCCCGTACACCCGCCGCACCCGCGGTCAACACCGCGACCGGCGAGATCATCGAGGACCGGGCCGAGCCGGTGGCCGCAGCACCCCAGACCGCACCATCCCAGGAGACGCCATGACGGCCGACGCCGCCCGTCTGTCGGCGCGCCCCGACTCCGCCCGCCTGTCCGGGACGGGGAAGGGCGGCCGTGCCGTGCGCGTTCTCCCCAGCAGAAAGACCGAGAGCGGGGAACCGAAGTGACCGTGTCAGACGTGGCCGAGAACGCGCCGGAGCTGGTGATCATCTCCGGCATGTCCGGAGCCGGCCGCTCCACCGCCGCGAAGTGCCTGGAGGACCTCGGCTGGTTCGTGGTGGACAACCTGCCACCGGCCCTGATCCCCACCATGGTCGACCTGGGCGCCCGCTCCCAGGGCAACGTCGCCCGGATCGGCGTGGTCGTGGACGTCCGCGGCCGCCAGTTCTTCGACGACCTGCTCACCTCGCTGGACGAGCTGGAGAAGCGCGGCGTCCGCCTCCGGGTGGTCTTCCTGGACTCCTCCGACGAGGCGCTGGTGCGCCGCTTCGAGAGCGTGCGCCGCCCGCACCCGCTGCAGGCCGACGGCCGGATCGTCGACGGCATCGACCAGGAGCGCGACCTGCTGCGCGACCTGCGCGGCGAGGCCGACCTGGTGATCGACACCTCCAACCTCAACGTGCACCAGCTGCGCGCCAAGCTGGACGCCCAGTTCGCCGACCACGACGAGCCCGAGCTGCGCGCCACCGTGATGTCCTTCGGCTTCAAGTACGGCCTGCCGGTCGACGCCGACCTCGTGGTGGACTGCCGCTTCCTGCCCAACCCGCACTGGGTGCCCGAGCTGAGGGCCCGGACCGGCACCGACGCGGACGTCGCCGACTACGTGTTCCAGCAGCCCGGGGCCAACGAGTTCCTGAACGGCTACGCCGAGCTGTTGCGCATCGTGACCGAGGGGTACCGACGGGAGGGGAAGCGCTACATGACGCTTGCCGTAGGCTGCACCGGTGGCAAGCACCGTAGCGTCGCCATGTCCGAGCGTCTGACCAAGCGTCTCATCGCCGACGGAGTCGAGACGGTGCTCGTTCACCGTGACATGGGACGGGAGTAACCGCCGCCTTCCCTGCCGGGCCCCCGGCGGAGCCGGTGGCGGGGCCGAGGAACGCGAGGTGAGTGTGGCGGGATATGTGCCCGGGCGACAGCCGCAGAGCAGGACCGGCGAACGGGCGGGCAGCCCGGCGCCGGGCCGTCCGCGCAGTAGTCCCGCCCGGGCCAATCCGGCGCCTCGGATCACCGCGCTCGGCGGCGGCCAGGGCCTGTCGGCCTCGCTGTCCGCGCTGCGCCGGCTCACCAGCGACCTCACCGCCGTGGTCACCGTCGCCGACGACGGCGGCTCCAGCGGCCGGCTGCGCGAGGAGCTGGGGGTGCTGCCGCCCGGCGACCTGCGCAAGGCGCTGGCCGCGCTGTGCGGGGACGACGACTGGGGCCGCACCTGGTCCGAGGTGATCCAGCAGCGCTTCACCGGCAACGGCGAGCTGGGCGGGCACGCGGTCGGCAACCTGCTGATCGTGGCGCTCTGGGAGAAGCTCGGCGACCCGGTGGCGGCGCTGGACTGGGTCGGCCGGCTGCTGAACGTCCAGGGCCGGGTGCTGCCGATGTCGGCGGTGCCGCTGGACATCGAGGCGAGCGTGCGCGGGCACGACCCGGCCCGCCCCGCCGAGGTCTCGGCTGTCCGCGGCCAGGCCAATGTGGCCGTCACCCCCGGCACCGTGCAGTCGATCCGGCTGCTGCCGGACGAGCCGCCGGCCGTCCCGGAGGCGGTCACGGCGGTCCGCGAGGCGGACTGGGTGGTGCTCGGCCCCGGCTCCTGGTTCACCAGCGTGCTGCCGCACCTGCTGGTGCCCGAGCTGGCCAAGGCGCTGGTCGAGACCCGCGCCCGCCGACTGCTCACCCTCAACCTGGCCCCGCAGCCCGGGGAGACCGAGGGCTTCACCCCGCAGCGTCACCTGGAGGTCATCGCCGACCACGCTCCGGAGCTCGAAGTGGATGCGATCCTGGTGGACGAGCGCGCCGTCTCGGGCGGCGCCTTCGGCCAGGCCGACCTGGACGGTCTGGAGAAGGCCGCCGAACGGATGGGCGCCGCTCTGGTGCTCGGCACGGTGGCCCGCACCGACGGCACCCCGCGACACGACCCGGAGCTGTTGGCAGCCGCGTACGACCGGATTTTCCGGACACATGGAAGGATCGGGCCATGGCGATGACTCCAGCGGTGAAGGACGAGATCAGCCGGCTCCCGGTCACCCGGGCCTGCTGTCGCAAGGCGGAGGTGTCGGCGATCCTGCGGTTCGCGGGCGGACTGCACATCGTGAGCGGCCGCATCGTGATCGAGGCGGAGCTGGACACCGGGGCGGCGGCACGGCGGCTGCGCAAGGACCTGCTGGAGATCTTCGGCCACTCCTCCGACCTCGTGGTGATGGCCCCCGGCGGACTGCGGCGCGGCAGCCGCTTCGTGGTCCGGGTGGTCAAGGACGGCGAGCTGCTCGCCCGCCAGACCGGACTGGTGGACGGCCGCGGGCGCCCGATCCGTGGCCTGCCCCCGGCGGTCGTCTCCGGTGCCACCTGCGACGCCGAGGCGGCCTGGCGCGGGGCCTTCCTTGCGCACGGCTCGCTCACCGAGCCGGGCCGCTCCTCCTCGCTGGAGATCACCTGCCCCGGCTCCGAGGCCGCCCTCGCCCTGGTCGGCGCGGCCCGTCGGCTCGGCATCCCGGCCAAGGCCCGTGAGGTGCGCGGCGTGGACCGGGTGGTGATCCGCGACGGCGACGCGATCGGCGCGCTGCTGACCCGCCTCGGCGCGCACGAGTCGGTGCTCGCCTGGGAGGAGCGCCGGATGCGGCGCGAGGTCCGGGCCACCGCCAACCGCCTGGCCAACTTCGACGACGCCAACCTGCGCCGCTCGGCCCGCGCCGCGGTCGCGGCCGGCGCCCGGGTGCAGCGCGCGCTGGAGATCCTCGGCGAGGAGGTGCCCGAGCACCTGGCTGCGGCCGGCCAGCTGCGGATGCAGCACAAGCAGGCCTCGCTGGAGGAGCTGGGCGCGCTCGCCGACCCGCCGCTGACCAAGGACGCGGTGGCCGGCCGGATCCGCCGACTGCTGGCGATGGCCGACAAGCGCGCCGCCGAACTCGGCCTGCCGAGCACCGAGGCCAACCTGACCGACGAGATGGCGCTCAACTGACGATCACGCTCCGTGAATGCAACACGGCCGGTGTCCGGATGACGGGCACCGGCCGCAGTCGTTTCCGGGCCGGCCGGAACTCCCGAATTGGTAGAGACCACTGGCCCCGCGACCAACTGCCCGCCGGGCCAGGGCCGGACGGCCTGAAATCGGGTTTACGGTGCGCCACGCCAAGTCTCACGAGGTGGCGCGATGTGCCCTCGTCGCGTCGGGAGGGGTAGGGTCATAGGCGGTCGGGGACTTCCCAAATCTCATCCCCGTCGGCTTCGGGCCGGCGTACCTAACGAGGAGATCGGTTCGTGACGATCCGGGTAGGCATCAACGGCTTCGGCCGCATCGGCCGCAACTTCTTCCGCGCGGTCAAGGCCCAGGGCGCGGACATCGAGATCGTCGGTGTCAACGACCTCACCGACACGAAGACCCTGGCTCACCTGCTCAAGTACGACACCACCCTGGGCACCTTCCCGGGCGAGGTCTCGCACACCGAGGACAGCATCACCGTCGACGGCCACACCTTCAAGGTGACCGCCGAGCGTGACCCGGCCAACCTGCCGTGGGCCGCCCTGGGCGCCGACATCGTCGTCGAGTCCACCGGCATCTTCACCAAGGCCGAGGCCGCGAAGAAGCACATCACCGCCGGCGCCAAGAAGGTCATCATCTCGGCGCCCGCCACCGGCGAGGACATCACCGTCGTCCTGGGTGTCAACGACGACAAGTACGACGCCGCCGCGCACCACATCATCTCCAACGCCTCCTGCACCACCAACTGCGTGGCGCCGATGGCCAAGGTGCTGAACGAGAGCTTCGGCATCGTCAAGGGTCTGATGACCACCGTCCACGCGTTCACCAACGACCAGGTGACCCTGGACTTCCCGCACAAGGACCTGCGCCGTGCTCGTGCGGCCTCGCAGAACATCATCCCGACCTCGACCGGTGCCGCCAAGGCGACCGCCCTGGTCCTGCCGGAGCTGAAGGGCAAGCTGGACGGCACCTCGCTGCGCGTCCCGGTCCCGACCGGCTCCATCACCGACCTGGTCGTCACCCTGGAGCGCGAGGTCACCAAGGACGAGGTCAACGCCGCCTTCCAGAAGGCCGCGCAGGAGGGCCCGCTCAAGGGCATCCTGGCCTACACCGAGGACCCGATCGTCTCCTCGGACATCGTGAACGACCCGGCCTCCTGCATCTTCGACTCCCAGCTCACCATGGTCCAGGGCAACCAGGTCAAGGTGCTCGGCTGGTACGACAACGAGTGGGGCTACTCGAACCGCGTCGTGGACCTGGTCGCCCTCGTCGGTGAGCAGCTCTGACGCCGTGGGAGCTGACGTGATGTAGGGGCGAGGGCCCGGACGGCGATACTGAGCCGACCGGGCCCTCGCTCCGCGTACAAGGACTTCTCAGGCGGCCCCTGCGCCGTGCCGCCTCTGCGCATCAACCATCTCCCCGGGAGACCGAAGAACCAGTGAAGACCATCGAAGACCTGGACGTCGCCGGCAAGCGCGTCTTCGTGCGCGCCGACCTCAACGTCCCGCTGGACGGCGAGACCATCACCGACGACGGCCGGATCCGCGCCGTCGCGCCGACCATCGCCAAGCTCCTGGAGCGTGGCGCCAAGGTCGTCGTCGCCTCCCACCTCGGCCGTCCCAAGGGCGAGCCGGACCCGAAGTTCTCGCTCGCCCCGGTTGCCACGCGGCTCGGCGAGATCCTCGGCACGAGCGTCACCTTCGCCGCCGACACCGTGGGCGAGAGCGCCGGGGCCGCCGTTGCCGCGCTGGCCGGCGGCGAGGTCGTGCTGCTGGAGAACCTGCGCTTCAACGCCGGTGAGACCAGCAAGGACGACGCCGAGCGCAAGGCCTTCGCCGAGCAGCTGGCCGCCCTGGCCGACCTGTACGTGGGCGACGGCTTCGGCGCCGTGCACCGCAAGCACGCCTCGGTCTACGACCTGCCGAAGCTCCTGCCGCACGCCGCCGGCGACCTGATCGCCACCGAGGTCGGCGTGCTGAAGAAGCTCACCGAGGAGGTCAAGCGCCCCTACGTCGTCGTGCTCGGCGGCGCCAAGGTGTCCGACAAGCTCGGCGTGATCGACAACCTGCTGAAGAAGGCCGACCGGATCCTGATCGGCGGCGGCATGGCGTACACCTTCCTCAAGGCCAAGGGCCACGAGGTCGGCATCTCGCTGCTGCAGGAGGACCAGGTCCCGGTCTGCCTGGAGTACCTGGCCGAGGCCGAGAAGCGGGGCGTCGAGTTCGTCCTGCCCGTGGACGTCCTGGTCTCCGCCGACTTCCCGGACCTCAAGGGCAAGACCCCGGCCAACCCGGACCTGGTCGCCTCGGACGCGATCCCGGCCGACAAGGAGGGCCTGGACATCGGCCCGAAGACCCGCGAGCTGTACGCGGCGAAGCTGGCCGACGCCGGCACCGTGTTCTGGAACGGCCCGATGGGCGTCTTCGAGCACCCGGACTACGCGAACGGCACCAAGGCCGTCGCGCAGGCCCTGATCGACAGCAGCGCGTTCACCGTGGTCGGTGGCGGCGACTCCGCCGCGGCCGTCCGGATCCTGGGCTTCGACGAGAACGCGTTCGGACACATCTCGACCGGCGGCGGCGCGAGCCTCGAGTACCTGGAGGGCAAGACCCTCCCCGGTCTCGCCGCTCTGGAGGACTGAAAACCATGACTGAGCGTCTCCCGCTGATGGCGGGCAACTGGAAGATGAACCTCAACCACCTTGAGGCCATCCAGCACACCCAGAAGCTGGCGTTCGCGCTGGCCGACAAGGACTACGAGGCCGTCGAGGTCGCCGTCCTGGTGCCGTTCACCGACCTGCGCTCGGTGCAGACCCTGGTCTTCGGCGACAAGCTGAAGATCAAGTACGGCTCGCAGGACATCTCGCAGCACGACGGCGGCGCCTACACCGGCGAGGTCTCCGGTCCGATGCTGGCCAAGCTCCAGTGCACCTACGCGGTGATCGGCCACTCGGAGCGCCGCCAGTACCACGGCGAGAACGAGGAGATCGTCAACGCCAAGGTGAAGGCCGCCTACCGGGCCGGGGTCACCCCGATCCTGTGCATCGGCGAGCCGCTGGAGGTCCGCAAGGCGGGCACCCACGTCGAGTACACCCTGGCCCAGCTGGACGGCGCGCTGGAGGGCATCCCGGCCGGGCAGGCCGAGTCCCTCGTGGTCGCGTACGAGCCGGTCTGGGCGATCGGCACCGGCGAGGTGGCCACTCCGGAGGACGCGCAGGAGGTCTGCGCGGCCATCCGCCGGCGGATCGCCGAGCTGTACGACGCCGAGCTGGCCGACAAGGTCCGCGTGCTGTACGGCGGTTCGGTCAAGTCGTCGAGCGCGGCCGGTCTGATGGCCAAGCCCGACATCGACGGCGGCCTGATCGGCGGTGCCTCGCTGGACGCCGATGAGTTCGTCAAGATCGTGCGCTACCGTGAGCAGGCAGTAGGCTAACGCCGCCGCAGCAACGTAGGCTTTGGGGCCGGACCGCCGTACGCGGCCCGGCCCCTTCGCCGAAGATACGAGAGAGTTGGTCCCGTCGTGGTTCTCGGGTTCTCGATTGCCCTGATCATCTTCAGTCTGTTGATGGTCCTGCTGGTGCTGCTGCACAAGGGGAAGGGCGGCGGCCTGTCGGACATGTTCGGCGGCGGCGCGATGTCGACCGGCGGCGGTTCGGCGGTGGCCGAGCGTAACCTGGACCGCATCACCATCGTGGTCGGCCTCGGCTGGTTCGCCTGCATCATCGTGCTGGGCCTGGTCCTCAAGTACCAGAGCTGACGCAACCCTGACGTCCCGTCGCCCGAGCGCCTATCCTGGGACGGTCGGGGGCGGAGGCGATGGTGGCGGAAGCTTAAGTCCTGCTTACACTAGGACGACTTTCGCCACCGACGCGCACCGCGGCGGGTCGGCGCACCAGCACGCAGGGAGTCAGACCGTGGCAAGTGGCAACGCCATCCGTGGCAGCAGGGTCGGGGCCGGCCCGATGGGGGAGGCCGAGCGCGGCGAGTCCGCCCCGCGCAACCGGATCTCCTTCTGGTGCGCCAACAAGCACGAGACCCGCCCCAGCTTCGCCGCCGAGGCCGTCATCCCGGACACCTGGGACTGCCCGCGCTGCGGCTTCCCGGCCGGGCAGGACGAGCACAACCCGCCGGCGCCCTCGCGCAACGAGCCGTACAAGACCCACCTCGCCTACGTCCGTGAGCGGCGCACCGACGCCGACGGCGAGGCGATCCTCGCCGAGGCGCTGGCCAAGCTGCGCGGCGAGATCTGACGCGAAGTCCGGACCCGCGAGCGAGCCAACCCGCGAGCGGCCCAACCCGCGAGCGAGCCGAGCGCCAAAAAAGAGGGGCGCCACCGTCAACGACGGTGGCGCCCCTCTCGGTTGGCCGTTATGCCGAGGCCGGCGGGTACAGCTGCGGTGGGATCCGCTCCGCCGCGGCGCGGTCCAGCAGCCACAGGGTGCGGCTGCGGCCGTACGCGCCGGAGGCGGGCGCCTGGAGCTCGCCGGGGCCGGACAGGGCCAGCGCGACCGCGCCCGCCTTGTCCTCGCCGGCGGCCAGTAGCCAGACCTCGCGGGCCGCCCGGATCGCCGGGAGGGTGAGCGAGATCCGGGTCGGCGGGGGCTTGGGGGCCCCGCGCACGCCGATCACGGTCCGCTCGGTCTCCCGCACGCCCGGGTGCTCGGGGAAGAGCGAGGCGACGTGGGTGTCCGGGCCGACGCCGAGCAGCAGCACGTCGAAGGCCGGGACGCCGAGCCGGTCGCCCGGCCCGGCGGCCTTCGCCAGCTCCTCCGCGTAGCGGGCGGCGGCGGCCTCCACGTCCGAGCCGTCCACCCCGTCCGAGGCGGGCATCTCGTGCACCCGCGCCGGGTCGAGCGGGACGGCGTCCAGCAGCTCGGCGCGGGCCTGGACGGCGTTGCGGTCCGGGTCGGCGGCGGGCAGGAAGCGCTCGTCGCCCCACCAGAGGTCCAGCCGGCCCCAGTCGACCGCGTCGCGCGCCGGGGAGGAGGCGATCGCGGCCAGCAGGGCGTTGCCGTTGCGGCCGCCGGTGAGCACCACCGAGGCGGTGCCGCGGGCGGCCTGGGCGTCCACGATCCGGGTGATCAGCCGGGCCGCGGCCGCCTGGGCCATCAGCTCCTTGTCCCGGTGGACGACCAGCTGCGGGATGGCGTTGGTCATGCGCCTTCCTTGGCCGTGGTGCGCTTGCCGACGGCCTTCTTGGCGGAGGGCTTCTTCTCCGCGTCGGCCGTCACCCGGTCCGGGTTGGCCACCGAGGCCTCGACCGCGTGGGCGATCTCCTCGGCCGCCGCCGTCTCGGCGGTGGAGGGCTCGTGCAGCCGCTCGACGGGCGTGCGCACGGCCGTCGCGTAGATGTCGTCCGGGTCCAGTCGGCGCAGCTCCTCGGCGATCAGCTCCGAGGTCTCGCGCCGCTTGAGCGCCACCTGGCGGTCCGGCGAGCCGGGCATGGAGAGCGTGCCCATCAGGCCGTCCGGGCGGTCCAGGGTGATGTCCCCGTCCTTGGTGCGCAGGCGCACCGCGGTGATGCCCGGGCCGCCGGTGACGACCCGCTCGACCGGCACGTGCAGCCGGTTGGTGAGCCACAGGCCGAGCAGCTCGACGCTGGGGTTGTAGGACTCGCCCTCGACCACCGCGGAGGTGATCCGGGACGGCCGCTGGTCCAGCGCGGCGGCCAGCATCGAGCGCCAGCCGGTGATCCGGGTCCAGGCCAGGTCGGTGTCGCCCGGGGCGTAGCTCTCGGCCCGCTGGGCGAGCTGGCCGACCGGGGACTCGGCGGTGACCGCGTCGGTGATCCGGCGCTGGGCCAGCGCGCCCAGCGGGTCCTGCGCCGGGTGCAGCGGCGCGTTCTCCGGCCACCAGACGACGGTCGGGGCGTCCGGCAGCAGCAGCGGCAGGACCACCGACTGGGCGTGCGAGACGAGTTCGCCGTGCATGCGCAGGATGGCCGTCTCGCCGGAGCCGGCGTCGGAGCCGACCAGGATCTCGGCGTCCAGGCGGGTCTCGGCGCGGGCCCGGGGCGAGCGCCCGGCGCGCTTGATCACCGCGAGGGTGCGCATCGGGTGCTCGCGGGAGGCGTCGTTGGCGGCCTTGAGGGCGTCGTAGGCGCTGCCCTCGTCGGTCACGATCACCAGGGTGAGCACCATGCCGGCGGCGGTGGAGCCGCTGGCCCGGCGCGCCGACATCAGCGCGGCGTTGATCTTGCTGGACGTCGTGTTGGTCAGGTCGATCTTCATGGCCGGCGCCAGCTCCTGCCGTCTCGTGCGAGCATCTCGTCCGCCTCGGCGGGGCCCCAGGTGCCCGCCGCGTACTGGGCCGGCTTGCCGTGGGCGTCCCAGTACTTCTCGATCGGGTCGAGGATCTGCCAGGAGAGCTCGACCTCCTGGTGGCGCGGGAACAGGTTCGACTCGCCGAGCAGCACGTCGAGGATGAGCCGCTCGTACGCCTCCGGGCTGGACTCGGTGAAGGACTCGCCGTAGGCGAAGTCCATCGTGACGTCCCGGACCTCGAAGGAGGTGCCCGGCACCTTGGAGCCGAACCGCACCGTCACGCCCTCGTCCGGCTGGACCCGGATGACCAGGGCGTTCTGCCCCAGCTCCTCGGTCGCGTAGGAGTCGAACGGCAGGTACGGGGCGCGCTGGAAGACCACCGCGATCTCGGTGACCCGACGGCCCAGCCGCTTGCCGGTGCGCAGGTAGAACGGGACGCCCGCCCAGCGGCGGTTGTTGATCTCCAGCTTGATGGCCGCGTAGGTGTCGGTCTTGGACTCCGGGTCGATGCCGTCCTCGTCCAGGTAGCCGGGGACCTCCTCGCCGCCCTGCCAGCCGGGGGCGTACTGGGCGCGCACGGTGTGCTTGCCGAGGTCGGCCGGGAGCTTGACGGCGTTGAGCACCTTGAGCTTCTCGGCCACCAGCGCCTTCGGGTGGAAGGACGCCGGCTCCTCGATGGCGGTGAGCGCCATCAGCTGCAGCAGGTGGTTCTGGATGACGTCCCGGGCGGCGCCGATGCCGTCGTAGTAGCCGGCCCGGCCGCCGATGCCGATGTCCTCGGCCATGGTGATCTGCACGTGGTCGACGTACGACCGGTTCCAGATCGGCTCGAACATCTGGTTGGCGAAGCGCAGCGCCAGGATGTTCTGGACGGTCTCCTTGCCCAGGTAGTGGTCGATCCGGAAGACCTCGTCCCGGGGGAAGACCTCGTGGACGACCTTGTTGAGCTCCTGGGCGCTCTCCAGGTCGTGGCCGAAGGGCTTCTCGATGACGGCGCGGCGCCAGGAACCCTGCGGCGGGTCGGCCAGGCCGTGCTTCTTGAGCTGCTGGACGACGGTGGGGAAGAACTTCGGCGGGACGGACAGGTAGAAGGCGAAGTTGCCGCCGGTGCCCTGGGCCTTGTCCAGCTCCTCGATGGTCTCGCGGAGCTTGTCGAAGGCGTCGTCGTCGTCGAAGGTGCCGTGGATGAAGCGCATGCCCTTGGCGAGCTGCTGCCAGACCTCTTCCCGGAACGGGGTCCGGGCGTGCTCCTTGACCGCGTCGTGGACCTCCTTGGCGAAGTCCTCGTCGTCCCACTCGCGGCGGGCGAAGCCGACCAGGGAGAAGCCCGGCGGCAGCAGACCGCGGTTGGCCAGGTCGTAGATGGCCGGCATCAGCTTCTTGCGGGACAGGTCGCCGGTGACCCCGAAGATGACCAGGCCGGACGGCCCCGCGATGCGCGGGAGCCGCCGGTCGGAAGGGTCACGAAGCGGGTTGACGGGGGCGGGCGGGAGGTCGTCCGCGTCCGACTCCGGCGTCAACTCGGGGAAATCAGTGCTCACTTGGTGTGCTCCGCTTTCGTGCGCTGGCTGTGTGAGCGGGGGTCACTTCTCGCTGGCGAAGGAGGCCAGCGAGGCGGTGACGGTGTCGAGCAGCTCCTGCCAGGACTGCTCGAACTTCTGCACGCCCTCGTCCTCCAGGACCTGGACCACGTCGTCGTAGTCCACGCCGGCCGCCGCCACGGCGTCCAGGACGGCCTTGGCGTCGGCGTAGTTGGGGACGATGGTGTTGCCGGTGACCACGCCGTGGTCGCCGGTGGCGTCCAGGGTGGCCTCGGGCATGGTGTTCACGGTGCCGGGGGCGACCAGCTCGGTGACGTACAGGGTGTCCGGCAGGGCCGGGTCCTTGACACCGGTGGAGGCCCAGAGCGGACGCTGCGGCTTGGCGCCGGCGGCCTCCAGCGAGCGCCAACGGGCGCTGCCGGCGGTCTTGCCGTCGACCGAGCCGAAGACCTCCTCGTACGCCTGGTAGGCGAGGCGGGCGTTGGCCAGGGCGGCCTTGGAACGCAGGTTCCTGGCGTCGCCGCCGATCTTGTCCAGGCGCTTGTCGATCTCGGTGTCCACGCGGGACACGAAGAAGGAGGCGACCGACTCGATCTGGGAGAGGTCCAGGCCCTTGGCCTTCGCGGTCTCCAGGCCGGTCAGGAAGGCGTCCATGACGGCCTTGTAGCGGTCCAGGGAGAAGATCAGCGTGACGTTGACGCTGATGCCCAGACCGATGACCTCGCTGATGGCGGGCAGGCCGGCCTTGGTGGCGGGGATCTTGATGAAGACGTTCGGGCGGTCGACCAGCCACCACAGCTGCTTGGCCTCGGCCACGGTCGGGGCGGTCTCGTGGGCCAGGCGCGGGTCGACCTCGATGGAGACCCGGCCGTCGCGGCCGTTGGAGGCGTCGTAGACCGGGCGCAGCACGTCGGCGGCATCGCGCACGTCCGAGGTGGTGATCATGCGGATCGCCTCGTCGGTGGTGACCTTGCGGACGGCGAGGTCGCGCAGCTGGCCGTCGTAGGAGCTGTCGCCGCTGCCGGCGATGGCCTTCTGGAAGATGGTCGGGTTGGTGGTGACGCCCACCACGTGCTTGTTCTGCACCAGCTCGGCCAGGTTGCCGGAGTTCAGCCGGCTGCGGCTGAGGTCGTCCAGCCAGATCGCAACGCCTTCGTCGCTGAGGCGCTTCAGTGCGTCAGTCATGGTGCTTCAGTCCTTCGTCTTCTGCTTCGTGGGGTAGTCAGAGGGGGCCGGGCCGTCGACGTGCGGGTCTCGGGCCCGGCCGTTATTCCGCACTCGGCACCAGGGGGGCTCGTACGGGTGGAGTTCCGCACTCGCGACCAGGGTGGCTCGTACGGGTGGGTACTACTAGCGGTTGACGGCTTCGAGGGAGCGCAGCGCGTTGTGGGCCTCGGCCACCACGCGCTCGGCGGTCAGGCCGAACTCCTCGAACAGAACCTTGTAGTCGGCGGAGGCACCGAAGTGCTCCAGCGAGACGATCCGGCCGTGGTCGCCGACCAGCTCGCGCCAGCCCTGGGCGATGCCGGCCTCGACCGAGACGCGGGCCTTGACGGACGGCGGCAGCACGCTGTCGCGGTAGGCCTGGTCCTGCTCCTGGAACCACTCGAAGGACGGGACCGAGACCACGCGGGTGGCGATGCCCTCGGCCTCCAGGACCTCGCGGGCCTGGACGGCCAGCTGGACCTCGGAGCCGGTGCCCAGCAGGATCACCTGCGGGTCGCCGTTGGAGGCCTCGGCCAGGATGTAGCCGCCCTTCGCGGTGCCCTCGGCGGAGGCGTAGACCTCGCGGTCGAAGGTCGGGACGTTCTGGCGGGTGAGCGCCAGGCCGACCGGGCCGGGGTGGGTGGTCTGGCGCTCGATGACGGTGCGCCAGGCGACGGCGGTCTCGTTGGCGTCGGCCGGGCGGACCATGGCCAGGCCCGGGATGGCGCGCAGCGAGGCCATGTGCTCGACCGGCTGGTGGGTCGGGCCGTCCTCGCCGAGGCCGATCGAGTCGTGCGTCCAGACGTAGGTGACCGGCAGCTTCATCAGCGCGGCCAGGCGGACGGCCGGGCGCATGTAGTCGGCGAAGACCAGGAAGGTGCCGCCGTAGACACGGGTCTTGCCGTGCAGCGCGATGCCGTTCATGGTCGAGCCCATGGCGTGCTCGCGGATGCCGAAGTGGATCGTCCGGCCGTACGGGCTGGCGGACTTCAGCGGGTTGCCCTCGGGGAGGAAGGAGCTGTCCTCGTCGATGGTGGTGAGGTTGGACTCCGCGAGGTCGGCCGAACCGCCCCACAGCTCCGGGATCACCGCGCCGAGCGCCTGCAGGGTCTCGCCAGAGGCCTTGCGGGTGGCGACGTCCTTGCCGGCCGGGAAGGAGGGGACGGCCTTCTTCCAGCCCTCGGGCAGCTCGCCGGCCTGGATGCGGTCGAAGTCGGCGCCGCGCTGCGGGTTGGCGGCGTGCCAGGCCTCGAAGGACTGCTGCCACTGGTCGCGGGCGGCCTTGCCACGCTTGATGACCAGGCGGGCGTGCTCGATGACCTGGTCGCTGACCTCGAAGGTCTTCTCCGGGTCGAAGCCCAGGACCTTCTTGGTGGCGGCGATCTCGGCGGCGCCGAGCGCGGAGCCGTGCGCCTTGGCGGTGTCCTGGGCGTTCGGGGCCGGCCAGGCGATGATGGTGCGCATCGCGATGATCGACGGGCGGGAGGTCTCGGCCTTGGCGGTGGCCAGCGCCTCGGCGAGGGCCTCGACGTCGATGTCGCCGTTGGCCTTCGGGGTCACCCGCTGCACGTGCCAGCCGTAGGCCTCGTAGCGCTTGAGGACGTCCTCGGAGAAGGCGGTCTCGGTGTCGCCCTCGATCGAGATGTGGTTGTCGTCGTACAGGGCGACCAGGTTGCCCAGCTTCTGGTGGCCGGCCAGCGAGGAGGCCTCGGCGGAGATGCCCTCCTCCAGGTCGCCGTCGGAGACGATGGCCCAGATGGTGTGGTCGAAGGGGGACTCGCCGGCCGGGGCCTCCGGGTCGAACAGACCGCGCTCGTAGCGGGCGGCCATCGCCATGCCGACCGCGTTGGCGATGCCCTGGCCGAGCGGGCCGGTGGTGGTCTCGACACCGGCCGTGTGGCCGTGCTCGGGGTGGCCGGGGGTGCGGCTGCCGGCGACGCGGAAGGCCTTCAGGTCGTCCAGCTCCAGGCCGTAGCCGGAGAGGTAGAGCTGGGTGTAGAGGGTCAGGCTGGTGTGCCCGGGGGAGAGGACGAAGCGGTCGCGGCCGACCCAGGCCGGGTCGGTCGGGTCGTGGCGCAGGAAGCGCTGGAAGATCAGGTACGCCGCGGGGGCCAGCGACATGGCCGTCCCGGGGTGTCCGTTGCCGACCTTCTGTACAGCGTCCATGGCCAGGACGCGCGCCGTGTCAACCGTGCGCTCGTCCAGTTCGGTCCACTCGAATGCGTTCGTCGGCGCAGTGCTCACCCTGTCTCAGGGCTCCTTCCATTGTGAAGAGTGACCCCGTGAAATGGGACCGGGTCGGCCACGGCGCTGTGGTCCCGACTGTGGGTGGTGCCGGTCACGGAGGGTAGATCCCGCTTCTGCGTGCGAGCCTACCGTCCGGCCCGGGGCTCACCCTCCGTGCCGGGACAACCGGGATTTCCGCATGGTGATTCCCACTAGGGCGTTCTGACTGATTTTGTCCCAGCCTTCCCCGGTTTGCCGCCCCGCGCCGCTCGGGCGGTCACGGCGGGTCGCGGGGGCGCGCCGGAAGCGGTTCGTGGCTTCACCCAGTCGGTTTACTCGGGAGCGCGCCATCCGCCCCGCCGGGGGACCCCGGAGCCGGATGGGATGTATGGAGCGTCTATGGTGTCGTGGTACGCGCAGAGCGGACGATTTCGGGACCCTTCGTTCCTGTGGACGCCTGCGAGGATTCATCTTCAGTTGGGGTGTTAGTGACCGCCGTCGAAACCCGTCCCGCCGGGGTCACCGGGGCGACGCCTGCGCATCACCGGCCGATCGGGGCCCGGGTCGGCGCCTTCGTCGCACTGACCAAGCCTCGGATCATCGAGCTGCTGCTGATGAGCACCGTGCCGGTGATGTTCCTGGCGCAACAGGGCGTGCCGAACATGCTGCTGGTGCTGAAGGTCGTGGTCGGCGGCTACCTCTCGGCGGGCGGCGCGAACGCCCTCAACATGTACATCGACCGCGACATCGACGCGCTGATGTCCCGCACCGAGCGGCGGCCGATCGTCACCGGGATGGTGTCGCCGCGCGAGGCGCTGGTGTTCGGCATCGTGCTGGCGGTCGTCTCGACCCTGCTGCTGGGCTTCGGCGTCAACTGGCTCTCGTCCGGGCTGGCGCTGGGCGCGCTGCTGTTCTACGTGTTCGTCTACACGCTGGGGCTCAAGCGGCGCACCTCGCAGAACATCGTCTGGGGCGGCATCGCGGGCTGCATGCCGGTGCTGGTCGGCTGGTCCTCGGTCACCAACTCGGTGTCCTGGGCGGCGGTCGCGCTGTTCCTGGTGGTGTTCTTCTGGACCCCGCCGCACACCTGGGTGCTGTCGATGAAGGTGCGCGACGACTACCTGCGCGCGGGCGTGCCGATGCTGCCGGTGATCAAGGGCAACGTCGCGGTCGGCAAGCAGGTCGTCGCCTACTCCTGGGTGATGGTGGCGACCTCGCTGGCGGTGTGGCCGCTGGGGCACATGAGCTGGCTGTACCCGGTCGCCGCGGTGGTGCTGGGCGCGGCCTGGCTGCGCGAGGCGCACGCGCTGTACGCGCGGGCCAAGGCCGGGGTCGTGGGCGCCAAGCTGAAGGAGATGCGGCTGTTCCACTGGTCGATCACCTACCTGTCGCTGCTGTTCGTGGTGTGCGCGATCGACCCGTTCGTGAAGTAGAGGCTGACGCGAGGGAGCCCCGGTCCGGTGGACCGGGGCTCCCTCGCGTTCGGGGCACTTTCGAGTTCTTGAACCGTCTCAGCGGGCGGGAAGTTCGGAGGGGCCGACATGGCCGTCCAGCCAGTCCTTCAGCGGCTGGGAGGCGCGCAGGAAGCCGGTGATCCGGGTGTAGGCCGTCCGGGTGCCCAGCCACGTCGCGGGCTCCCACTCCTGCCAGGCCACCAGGCCCTTGTGGCGCAGCAGCTCGATCCTCGGGTGGTCCTTGGGGCAGCCGCGCGGGGCGGACTTGAGGGAGTCCCGGCCGACCACCTGGGGCCCGTCCTTCTCCACCGCGGCGATCACCCGCTCCAGCTCGGCGCCGCTGACGTCCTCGGCGACGGCGGCGCGGTAGCGCTCCAGCTGATCCGGGGCGAGCCGGTACATGCCGTTGCCGCAGGAAAGTCCGTCGGCGGAGAGCTGGATGTAGCCGCCGGTCTCCAGGTGCGCGCCGATGTGCGTCTTGTACGGGGACTTGTCGGCGCTGAAGCGGATGTCGCGGTTCGGGCGGAAGATCTTCCCCGGCCCGAACTCCGGCTCCAGATCGGCGAGCAGCAGCTCCATCGGGGCCCGTACGGCGTCGTCGTACTGTTTCTTGTGGTCCTGCCAGAAGGTCTTCGAATTGTCGGCCTCCAGGTGCTCGTAGAAGTCGAGCGCCTCGGCCGGCCAGCCTTGGAACGTCACGTCTCCAGTATGTGGCCCGGTGCACAGGCCGCTTCCGTCGCCAGGGCGTCTACCGGTGGGTAGCATGCGGGCATGAGCAGCGCAGAGACCGCCACCGCCACCGCGCCGGACGCACGTACCGAGCGCCGCGCCAAGCGCATCGCCAAGCACCTGACCAGCTTCGCCCAGCAGCACGGCGGCAGCGCCGACGCGGTCGTCGAGTACGTCGGCGCCGCGGCCACCCGGATCGTGGTGGTCGGCGCGGACGGCGCCTGGGGCGACCAGGTGGCCCCGAGCTACGCCGTCGGCCGGCGGGCCGCCGAGCTGGCCGGGCTGACCCTGCACGACGACTTCGAGGGCGAGCTGGGTCTCAAGGTCAAGACCGGCGCGTACGAGTGGAAGCGGATGGCCGGGATCCAGCTCGGCGGCTGAGGCCCGTAGCGACCACGACGGCCCGGCTCCTCCGAAACGGAGGAGCCGGGCCGTTGCCGTGGGCTCGGGGCGGGTCAGATGGGCAGGTCCCAGCCTGGCCCGTCCTCGTGTCCGATCCACACGCGTTGCCCCGAGGTCGAGACGGTGATCCCGAACCCCTCCTGGTGCGGTTCGCCCGCCTCCTGCCAGGCTTCGACGGCGCTTTCCACCTGGTCCCAGAGCCGGAGCGGACCGCGCTGAACCACGGTCCACCCGCCTTCGGGGTTGGGCATGGTCCGGGCCTGCGATCCGGTGGCCACGTCCGAGAGGATCTGTTGTCCGCCGACTCCCATCCGCTCGGCGGAGGGCGCCGCGAGCTGCGCGACCCAGCTGCCCGTCCACGTGCCGATGATCTCGGGGTCGATCCGGGTCGGACGTTCGTCTCCGGGGAGCAGCGAGAGGCCTTGGCGGGGCGGCCGGTCGTGGGGGCGGGCGATCATGAAGCTGGTGTAGCCGGGCAGGAACCGGCCGGTCGCCTGTCCGGGGCCGGTGACGACCAGCAGTGCGAGACCGAAGCCGTAGCCCCAGCCGGACAGCGTGACCAGGATCCGGCCGCCGGGCTTCACCTGGTGCAGCCACGGAAGCGGGACGTAGCGGACCGAACAGGTGGCGATGAGCCGGTCGTACGGGCCTCCGTCCGGGTCGCCGAGCAGCCCGTCGCCGATGATCAGACGAGGGGAGTAGCCGGCCGCCTTGATGGCGGCGGCGGCAGCCTCGCCCACCTGCGGGTCGTATTCGATGCTGGTGAGGTGGGAGTCGCCGAGTCGGTGCGCGCCGAGGGCGGTCGAGTAGCCGGTTCCGGTGCCGATCTCCAGGACCCGGTGCCCGGTCTCGGTGCCGAGCTGGTGCCACATGCGCAGGACCAGGGACGGCAGGGTGGACGACGAAGACGGGGCCCCGGTCGCGGTGCCGCCGGTCACGTCCTCGGGGCGCGTGCGCCCGTCGAGTTGGGTGATGAGGGTCTCGTTCGAGTAGACGTGCTCCAGCCATCCGGGCTCGCCCCGGAACACGGGCCGGTAGGCGGTCGGGTTGCTTCCCGGGAGCGGTAGGAAGAAGGACCCCGTGAACAGTTCCCGGGGGACCGCTCTGGCGGCGCGCTCCCATTCCGGATCGGTGATCTCGTCGTCCCCGGTGAACGCGTCCACCATGGCGGCACGGAGCTGTTCCGATGTGCTCATGTATCGGTGCCTTTCGCTAGCTGGTCGGCGATGGCGTGGGCGATCGCCCTGGTGGTCTCGGCCGGCTGCCAGGCCCATTGGCGTTCGGGTTGCACTCTAGGAAGTACCAGTCCCCGGCGGGGGTCACGGCGAAGTCGAACGCGCCGTACACCGGGTTTCGGGCCGCGCACCGGTGGATCAGCTGGTGGGCCAGTTGTGATGGGTCACGCCACCAGGGTGGTGAAGGGCACCGTGGAGGCCGGCGGCCGGGTACGGGATCAGGTCCTCGGGCAGGTCGTCGGTGCCGAACCAACGCAGGTCGAGGCACTTTTCCGGTTCGCGGTTCTCCGGTTCTCCCTCCCAGCGGGTGGTGTCGTAGAAGAAGCCGATACGGTCGGGGGCGCCGTCGCCCTGGTGGTGGAGGACGGTGTGCACGTGGGTGAGAGCGTCGGGGGCGACGCGCAGGCCGGCTTCCTCCCAGAGTTCGCGGGCTGCGGCTGCGGTCAGGGTCTCGCCAGGGTCGAGTTTGCCGCTGGGGGCGTGCCACTGGCCGTAGCCGTAGGGGCCGCCGCGCTGGGAAAGCAGGATCTTCCCCTCGGGGGTGCGGACGATGATGTGCACGTCGATAACTGGGATCTGCGGAGTGCTGTTGCTCATGTCTCTCTAACTGCCTTGCTGTGTTTTGGTGTTGGCGGTGCGCTTCGGGATCGCATCCAGGATGCGTCGGGCGGCTTCCTCGGGGGTGAGGTGGGTGGTGTCGATGGTGTGGAGCGGGTAGCCGAGCTGAGTGAGGACGGGCACCGCCTCGGTGTAGAGCCGGAGTTCGCGGGCCGTGTCGGCGGCGTCGAGCTCGAATCGGTGCCGGGTGCCGCGGTGGGCAAGGCGACGCTGGACGGTGTCCGGGTCGGCGGTGAGGATGACTGCGAGGTCTGGGACGTCGGCTCCTTCGTTGACGGCGAGGAGGAATCCGGTGTCGACGCCGTCGGCACGCTGGAGGACGAAGGTTGAGGGCAGGTAGCGGTCGCACAGGACGGTGTGGCCGATGGCGCGGTGCGGACGGATCTCGCTGTCGCGCTGGTGGAGACGGTCGGCTCCGTCGGCATCGCCGGCGGCCCCACTCACCGGCGCCGAACTCGTCCAAGCCGCCGCCCAGGAATCCGCGCAGTGGGCGCAATGGGCGGAGGTCACCAACTGCGGCCCTGTCGCGCTCGAACAGTTCACCGCCGATACCCAGTACCTCGCCGCTGCGTATCTGATGGCTGACGACCCACTACGGATCTTTCAGCAGACCAAGCTCCAGCTCAACCGCGTCTGGGACTTGCTCTACGGACACCAACGCCCGCAGCAGCGCCGCGAACTGTTCACCACTGCCGGCTACCTCTTCGCGATGCTCGCCTGGATGACCAGCGACCTTGGGCACCGTGCTCAGGCCGAGACCCACGCGCGCGCCGCTCTGCTGTGTGCCGACAACGCCGACGACCCGGGACTGCACGCCTGGGTCTGCTCCACCCGCAGCAAACTAGCCTTCTGGGACGGCCAGTTCCGTCAGGCCATCCAGCACGCCCAGCACGGTGCCGCTTACCAGGCCCCCGGGACCGTCGCGGTCCTCCTCCACTGCCAGCTCGCCGATGCCTGGGCCGAGGCCGGCGCCCGCGCCCAGGCGTTGATCGCCATCGGCCAGGCCGAGGACGCCGCTGCCCTAGACCGCTCCAGCACGCTCCACGACCAGGTCGGCGGGCTTTTCAGCTGCCAGACCGGGCGTCATGCGAACTACAGCGCGGCGGTCCACCTCCGCACCGGATCAGCAAGCAACGCCCTCTCCCATGCCGACCGTGGGCTGGCCGCCCTTCAGCAGCAGCGCGTGCGTGCCTACGGCACCGAGGCGCAACTGCACATCACCCGCGCCGGCGCTCAGCTGCTCGCCCGGGACCCGGAGGGCGTCCTCGACGCCATTGCCCCCGTTCTCGCCCTGCCGACCGAACACCGCACGGCCCCCGTCCGCCGACGCCTGCGCGACCTCGCACGCGATACCGCTGCGTCCCCCATGGGAGACAGCGCCGCTGGCCTGCGCCTCCAGGACGCCGTCGAGACCGCCGTCCGCGAAGCTGCGCGCGCCCTCTCCCCAGGGATCGCGACCAGTGCTTGGATCAACGACCATGACTGACACCCCCGCACGGATGGCAGACCACTGGTGGTGGCGGCCCGGCTGGGCCGAAGGCCGCCGCTTCTACACCTGGCACCTCACCTTCGACGGTGCCAGCGACCTCCACCACCTCGCCGCCGACTACCGTCACGCCTTGGCGGACGTGCCCGGCCTCGACCTGGTCCCCGACCGCTGGCTCCACCTCACCATGCAAGGCCTCGGCTTTGTCGACGAGGTGGACAGGAACGACGCCCGCGCCATCGCCGACGCCGCCGGCCGCCACCTCGCGAAGATCCCTGCCTTCGACCTCGCCCTCGGTCCCGCGATCGTCACCCCTGAGGCGTTGCTGCTCACCGTCGCCCCGGCCGACCCGGTCCACGCTGTCCGTTCGGCCATCCGCGCCGCAATCGCGGACGCCTGGCCGCAGGTCCCCGAGGCGGCGGAGGGGTTCCGGCCGCACGTCTCCGTCGCCTACTCGAACTCCACCGGCCCCGCTCAGCCCGCCACCGATGCCCTGGCGAGTGTTTCGTCCTGTCCGGCGACCGCCCGCGTCACGTCCGCCGAGCTGATCGTCCTCGGCCGAGACGAGCGGATGTACGAGTGGCAGTCATTTGCCCAAGTGCCACTCGGATGAGTTCAGGTGCTGGGCTGCTCCGGCCTGCGTGACCCTCTGGGGGTTGTGCCGGGATATGTCGAAGGCCCCCATCCTGTGCGATGGGGGCCTTCGACATACCTGGGGCTGACGCTCAGACGGTGGCGGTCTCAGGTGTCCGTGAGACCGGGGCATCAGCGAGGGCGGCAGCGTCTTCGCGGGTGCGGAGGGCGAGGGGGATGCGCAGGGCGGCGATCCACGTGAGCGTGGCGCCGAGCATGTGGAGGCCGACCATGAGCTCGGGGGCATCCGTGAAGTACTGGATGAAGCCGAGGACGCCCTGCAGCAGCAGCACCGCGAGCAGTTCCTTGGTGCGGGACTTGGCCGCCTGCGGGGCCTTGATCGCCGCGAAGACGAAGATCAGCGCGATGGTCAGGCCGACCGACACGAACGCGAAGTCGGCGTGGAACTGGGCCAGCCTGTCGTAGTCGATCGGGATGCGCGGGACGATCTTGTTGTCCTGGGGGGTGCCCGGGTGGTGGCCGGCGCCCGTCACCAGCGTGCCGGCCGCGACGAGCAGGCCGACGACGGTGACCAACACGTACGACAGCTGGTGGATCGGGCGGGCCACCGAGAGCTTTGCCGGGCCGTCGCCCTCCTTGCTGCGCTCCCACATCAGCAGCGCGACCCAGGCCAGGGCCATCGCGGCGATCATGTGCGCCGCGACGGTGTACGGGTTGAGGCCGGTCAGCACGGTGATGCCGCCGAGCACGGCGTTGCTCATCACCAGCCAGAACTGCGCCCAGCCGAGCTTGGTCAGGCTGCGCCGCCAAGGCCGGTGGCAGCGGGCGGCGAGGATCGCCCAGCCGACTGCGGCGCTCAGCACGTAGGTGAGCATCCGGTTGGTGAACTCGACGATGCCGTGGAAACCCATCTCGGCCGTCGGGGTCAGGCTGTCGGGGGTGCAACGGGGCCAGGTCGAGCAGCCGAGGCCGGAGGCGGTGAGCCGGACGGCGCCGCCGGTGACGACGATCACCACGCTCATCACCAGCGCGGCGAACGTGGCACGCCGGACCATGGCGGCGGACGGCTGCCAGCGGTCGGCGAGCAGGGAGAAGGGGGTACGCACGGCATTAATCGTAGGCGGCCTTACAGGCGATCTTGGGGCGGGGCGCGGGCGGGGTGACCGGGAGCGCAAGGTGCTCGCCGCCGGTGGTGGGATCGTGCTGGCCTCCCGGCCCAAGGCGGCCAAGAAGGTCTGAAGGATCGAGAAGCACTACTGACTGAAGCGGCGCCCCTCGGCGATTGAACCTGATCGCCGGGGGCGCCGTTCTGTCCGGAAGGTGACGAAGTTCATTCAAGTTTGCCGAATCCGCGTTCTGCGAGGTGGCGGCTGTGATGGGCTGGTCAAGCACATCCGGGAACGGACGGACAGACGAAATCCGGTCGTACGGCGGGGTGTGGTGAGGTGCGGGAGTGCCGGTAGAGTCCCCCGGACACGTCGTGGCGGGCCTCCGCGAACCACCCACAACATGCCTGCTGCGCAAGACCGTTCGGAGGGGAACAGGGTAATGGCGCGACAGCAGCGGCACGTTCGGATGGGCGCGGCGGCACTCGCCGGTACGGCGGCGGCCGGTTTTCTCCTGCCCCTGGCGTTGGCCACCAATGCCTCGGCGCACGTACCGACCTGGTCGGTGACCTGCGACAACATCGTGATCGATCTGATCAAATACAGCCCCAAGCCTGACGTGAAGAACACCGTCAGCCTCACCATCGGTGACGAGAAGGTCCTGGACGCCAAGGAGTTCCCCGACCAGTTCCACGGCAACTTCCCGGTGAAGGACCACGACGCCCCGCTCACGGCGCACCTGGTGGTCAAGACCACGGAGACCCCGGCCGAGAAGGGCTGGAGCATCGACGAGACCAAGACCATCGCGCCGTGCCACACGCCGACTCCGACCCCCACTCCCACCCAGACCCCCACGCCCACCCCCACTCAGACGCCGACCCAGACACCGACCCCGGCCCCGACGCCGAGCACCACCCCGTCGGGCACCTCCTCGGCCACCCCGACCCCGTCCGTCACCCCCACCCCGAGCAGGACCCCGGCCGCCCCGGCGCCCGCCACCAGCGCCCCGGCGCTCGCCCAGACCGGTAGCAGCGATGCCACGCCGATGATCGCGGCGGTCGGCGGCGGTGTGCTGCTGGTCGGCGGCGCGCTCGTGCTGCTCGCCCGCAAGCGCCGCGGCGGCAGCCAGGGCTGACGCATCGCCGGCTGAAATCGCCAACGCCCCCCGGCCTCAAGTGGCCGGGGGGCGTTGTGCGTTGGCTGGCGCGGGCTATTCCCAGCGGAAGAACCTGGCGGCCGCGGCCAGGCCGAGGACGGCCCAGCCGGCCAGGATGCCGAGGTCCGACCAGGGCACCCCGGCGCCGTGCTGCAGCACCGACCGCAGGCCGTCCGAGAGCGCCGAGATCGGCAGCAGCTCCAGCACCGACCGCACGGCCCCGGGGAACTTGCTGAGCGGCACGATCACCCCGCCGGCCAGCAGCAGCAGGATGAACACAAGGTTGGCGCCGGCCAGCGTGGCCTCGGCCTTCAGGGTGCCGGCCATCAGCAGGCCGAGCCCGGAGAAGGCGGCGGTGCCGAGGACCAGCAGCGCGGCGACGGCCAGCGGGTTGCCCTGCGGGGACCAGCCGAGCGCCAGCGCGATCACCGACAGCAGGGCGACCTGCAGCACCTCGGTGACCAGCACGCAGCCGGTCTTGGCGGTCAGCAGCGTCCAGCGCGGCAGCGGGCTGGCGCCGAGTCGCTTGAGCACGCCGTAGCGACGCTCGAAGCCGGTGGCGATGGCCTGCCCGGTGAAGGCGGTGGACATCACGGCGAGCGCGAGCAGGCCGGGCGCCAGGAAGTCGACCCGCTTGCCGGGGCCCTCCACCGCGACGATGTCGACGGCGGAGAACAGCACCAGCAGCACGGTCGGGATGACCACGGTGAGCAGCAGCTGCTCACCGTTGCGCAGCAGCATCTTCGTCTCGAAGGCGGTCTGCGCGAGCAGCATCCGGCCGACGGGCGCGGCGCCGGGCCTGGGGGAGTAGTCCGTGGTCGTCACGAGCGGAGCTCCCGTCCGGTCAGGTCGAGGAAGACGTCTTCGAGGCTGCGGCGCTGCACGGACAGCCGCTCGGGCAGGACGCCGGAGGCCGCGCACCAGCCGGTGACGGTGGCGACCAGCGCCGGGTCCACCGGCGCCTCGACGCGGTAGCCGCCGGGGGCGGTCTCGACGGCGGTGGCGCCCGCGGGCAGCTCCTTGAGCAGCGGGCCGAGGTCGAGTCCGGGCGGGCCGTCGAAGCGCAGGGCGTTCTCGGCGCCGCCGCGGCACAGCTCCTCGGTGGTGCCGTCGGCGATCACCTTGCCGCGGTCGACGATGGCGACGCGGTCGGCGAGCTGCTCGGCCTCGTCCATGTGGTGGGTGGTGACCACCACGGTGACGCCGTCCCGGCGCAGGTCGCGGACCAGCTCCCAGGTGGCGCGGCGGGCCTGCGGGTCGAGGCCGGCGGTGGGCTCGTCCAGGAAGACCAGCTCGGGGCGGCCGACCACGGCCATCGCCAGGGCGAGCCGCTGCTGCTGGCCGCCGGAGAGCCTGCGGTAGGTGGTGCGGCCGCAGGAGCCGAGGCCGAGGCGCTCGACCAGGGCGTTTACGTCCAGCGGGTGGGCGTGCAGCTTGGCGGTGTGCCGCAGCATCTCGACGGCGCGGGCGCCCGCGTACACGCCGCCGGACTGCAGCATGACGCCGATCCGGGGGCGCAGCTGGGCGTTCCGGCCGACCGGGTCGAGGCCGAGGACGCGGACGGTGCCGGCGTCGGGGCGGCGGTAGCCCTCGCAGGTCTCGATGGTGGTGGTCTTGCCGGCGCCGTTGGGGCCGAGGACGGCGGTGATCGCGCCGGCCGGGATGGTGAGGTCGAGGCCGTCCACCGCGACCTTGTCGCCGTAGCGCTTGACCAGCCCGGCGATCTGGACCGCGGGTTCGGAGTGCATACCGGCGAGTCTAAGAGGACCGAACGGACCCGCCGTCCGGCGACCTGGATGATCTATCACGCAGGTCAGGTAAGCCTTACCTGCGTGATAGATGACACCGGTGAGGCCTGGATCACGGCTTGTCCCGGCGCGAGTAATTACGCAACACTGGTGTTGTGAAAAACACGCGCGAGCACGCCACGCAGCGGGAGGCCGAGTCGGCCCCCGACTGTGACGTGCCCGTGACGGCGGCCGAGGTGCTGCTGGAGGGCCACCGCGCCACCCGTGACCGGGTCGCCCGCTCGATCCTGGACCACGGCCCCTCCTCCGCCGCCGACCTGGCGAACCGGCTCGGCCTCACCGCCGCGGCCGTCCGCCGTCACCTCGACGGGCTGGCCGCCACCGGCCTGGTCGAGTCCCGCGAACAGCGGGTCTACGGCAGCCGGGGCCGCGGCCGTCCGGCCAAGGTCTTCGCCCTCACCGACGCCGGCCGGGACGCCTTCTACCAGGCCTACGACCAGCTCGCGGCCGACGCGCTGCGCTGGATCTCGGACGCGGTCGGCGGCGGCAAGGCGGGCGAGGAGGCGGTCGCCGCCTTCGCTCGCGCCCGGTTCGGCAAACAGGGCGAGAAGTACCAGGAGACCCTGGCCCGGGCCGAGGCGCAGGAGCGCCCCGAGGCCCTTGCCCAGGCGCTGAGCGCGGACGGGTACGCTGCCACGGTGCGGCGTGTCCCGTCGGCCGTGGCCAAGGCCCCGGCGGGCGCCCAGCTCTGCCAGCACCACTGCCCGGTCGCGCACATCGCCGAGCAGTTCCCGCAGCTCTGCGAGGCGGAGACCGAGGTCTTCTCCCAGCTCCTGGGCACTCATGTGCAACGGCTGGCCACCATCGCCCACGGCGACGGGGTCTGCACCACCTATGTGCCGGCACCCGGTGCCGCATCGTCGCCTGCCCAGCCCCCGGCGGGCCGCGGCTCCGATGCAGCGCCGACTGCCGGTACGTCCACCGAAGATTCAGCGTCCGCGCGTTAGGAAGCTCGCATGACTGACACCGTTTCGCACCCCGAGCTCGAGGGCCTGGGCAATTACGAGTACGGCTGGGCCGACCCGGACACCGCCGGTGCCGCGGCGAAGCGCGGGCTCAGCGAGGACGTCGTCCGCGACATCTCCGCGAAGAAGAACGAGTCCGAGTGGATGCTGAACCTGCGTCTCAAGGGCCTGAAGCTCTTCGGTAAGAAGCCCATGCCGACCTGGGGCTCCGACCTCTCCGGCATCGACTTCGACAACATCAAGTACTTCGTCCGCTCCACCGAGAAGCAGGCCGAGTCCTGGGAGGACCTGCCCGCGGACATCAAGGCCACCTACGACAAGCTCGGCATCCCGGAGGCGGAGAAGCAGCGCCTGGTCGCCGGTGTCGCCGCCCAGTACGAGTCCGAGGTCGTCTACCACCAGATCCGCGAGGACCTGGAGGAGCAGGGCGTCATCTTCCTGGACACCGACACCGCGCTGCGTGAGCACCCGGAGCTGTTCAAGGAGTACTTCGGCACCGTCATCCCGGCCGGCGACAACAAGTTCGCCGCGCTGAACACGGCCGTGTGGTCCGGCGGCTCGTTCATCTACGTGCCGAAGGGCGTGCACGTCGACATCCCGCTGCAGGCCTACTTCCGGATCAACACCGAGAACATGGGCCAGTTCGAGCGGACGCTGATCATCGTCGACGAGGACGCCTACGTCCACTACGTCGAGGGCTGCACCGCGCCGATCTACTCCTCCGACTCGCTGCACTCGGCGGTCGTGGAGATCATCGTCAAGAAGGGCGGCCGCTGCCGCTACACGACCATCCAGAACTGGTCGAACAACGTCTACAACCTGGTCACCAAGCGCGCCGTGGCGTACGAGGGCGCGACCATGGAGTGGGTCGACGGCAACATCGGCTCCAAGGTCACCATGAAGTACCCGGCCGTCTACCTGATGGGTGAGCACGCCAACGGCGAGACCCTGTCGATCGCCTTCGCGGGCGAGGGCCAGCACCAGGACGCCGGCGCCAAGATGGTCCACATGGCGCCGAACACCTCCTCGCACATCGTCTCCAAGTCGGTGGCGCGCGGCGGCGGCCGGACCTCCTACCGCGGTCTGATCGAGATCGGCGAGGGCTCGCACGGCGCCAAGTCCAACGTGCTGTGCGACGCGCTGCTGGTCGACACCATCTCCCGCTCGGACACCTACCCGTACGTGGACGTCCGCGAGGACGACGTGTCCATGGGCCACGAGGCGACCGTCTCCAAGGTCAGCGAGGACCAGCTGTTCTACCTGATGAGCCGCGGTCTGACCGAGACCGAGGCGATGGCGATGATCGTCCGCGGCTTCGTCGAGCCGATCGCGCGTGAGCTGCCGATGGAGTACGCGCTGGAGCTCAACCGGCTGATCGAGCTGCAGATGGAGGGCGCCGTCGGCTGACGTCCAGCCGCACGCGACCCCGTCCGACTTTTGAGGAAGAGAGCACAACGAACAGCCATGGCTGAGGTTCAGAACACCACCGGCTCCACCACCGCCGGTTCGATCGAGGTCGGCACCGCCGGCGCGGGCGCGCAGCTCGCCGGCCCCGGCACCGGCCGGACCGGGGTCCAGCAGCCGATCGACGCGCGCGTCGCGGTCAAGCCCTCGTACGACGTGAACGACTTCCCGGTGCCGCACGGCCGCGAGGAGGACTGGCGGTTCACCCCGCTGCACCGCCTCGGCGGGCTGCACGACGGGACCGCCGCCTCCGCCGAGCGCGGCGAGGACAAGGTCGAGTTCACGCTGCCGGACGGCGTCACCGCCGAGACCGTCGGCCGGGACGACGCCCGCCTGGGCAAGGCGGGCAAGCCGGTCGACCGGGTGGCCGCGCAGGCCTTCAGCGCCTTCGAGCAGGCGCTCGTCGTCACCGTCCCCAAGGACGCGGTGCTGACGGAGCCGGTCAAGATCGACGTGCGCGCCGAGGGCGGGGTCCGCTTCGCCCACGTGGTGATCGACGTCAAGCCGTTCGCCGAGGCCGTCGTGGTGCTCAACCACGCGGGCACCGGGACCCGGGCCGCCAACGTCGAGCTGCTGGTCGGCGACGGCGCCAAGCTCACCTTCGTCTCCGTCCAGGACTGGGACCGGGACGCCGTGCACGTCGCGCAGCACAACGCGCTGGTCGGCCGGGACGCCTCGTTCAAGTCCGTCGTCGTCACCTTCGGCGGCGACCTGGTGCGCCTGCACCCGCGGGTCAACTACGCGGGCCCCGGCGGCGAGGCCGAGCTGTTCGGCCTGTACTTCGCCGACGCCGGCCAGCACCTGGAGCACCGCCTGGTCATCGACCACGACACGCCGCACTGCCGGTCGAACGTGGCGTACAAGGGCGCGCTGCAGGGCCAGGACGCCCACGCGGTCTGGGTCGGCGACGTGCTGATCCGCGCCGCCGCGCTCGGCACCGACACCTACGAGCTCAACCGGAACCTGGTGCTCACGGACGGTGCCCGGGTCGACTCGATCCCGAACCTGGAGATCGAGACCGGCGAGATCGTCGGCGCCGGCCACGCCTCGGCGACCGGCCGCTTCGACGACGAGCAGCTGTTCTACCTGATGGCGCGCGGCATCCCGGCCGACGAAGCCCGCCGCCTGGTGGTCCGCGGCTTCTTCGCCGAGCTGCTGCAGCAGATCGGCGTGGCCGAGGTGCAGGACCAGCTCATGGAGAAGATCGAGGCCGAGCTGGAAGCGGCGGTCTGACCACGATGACCTTCCTCCGTGCCTGTGCGCTGAGCGACCTCCAGGAGGACGTGCCCAAGCGCGTGGACCTCAACGGCGTGCCGGTCTCGGTCGTCCGCACCGACGAGGGGGTGTTCGCGATCAACGACACCTGCTCGCACGCGAACGTCTCGCTCTCCGAGGGCGAGGTCGAGGACTGCATGATCGAGTGCTGGCTGCACGGCTCCAGCTTCGACCTGCGCACCGGCAAGCCCTCCGGCCTGCCCGCCACCAAGCCGGTCGCTGTCTACCCCGTAAAGATCGAAGGGGACGATGTGCTCGTCTCCGTCAACCAGGAGTCCTGAGTACACATGGCAACCCTTGAAATCCGCGACCTGCACGTCTCCGTCGAGGCCGAGAACGGCCCGCGCGAGATCCTGAAGGGCGTCGACCTGACCGTGAAGCAGGGCGAGACCCACGCCATCATGGGTCCGAACGGCTCCGGCAAGTCCACCCTGGCCTACTCGCTGGCCGGGCACCCCAAGTACACCGTCACCGGCGGCTCGGTGCTGCTGGACGGTGAGGACGTCCTGGAGATGTCCGTCGACGAGCGTGCCAAGGCCGGCGTGTTCCTGGCCATGCAGTACCCGGTCGAGGTCCCCGGCGTCTCGGTCAGCAACTTCCTGCGCACCGCCGCCACCGCCGTGCGCGGCGAGGCCCCGAAGCTGCGGCTGTGGGTGAAGGAGGTCAAGGAGGCGATGGCCGCCCTCCAGATGGACCCGGCCTTCGCCGAGCGCAACGTCAACGAGGGCTTCTCCGGCGGCGAGAAGAAGCGCCACGAGATCCTCCAGCTGGAGCTGCTCAAGCCGAAGATCGCGATCCTCGACGAGACCGACTCCGGCCTGGACGTCGACGCGCTGCGGATCGTCTCCGAGGGCATCAACCGGGTCCGCTCGACCGGCGAGGTCGGCACCCTGCTGGTGACCCACTACACCCGCATCCTGCGGTACATCAAGCCCGACTACGTCCACGTCTTCGCGGGCGGCCGCATCGTCGAGTCCGGCGGCGCCGAGCTGGCCGACAAGCTGGAGAACGAGGGCTACGAGGCGTATGTGAAGGGCGGCGCATCCGAGTGACGCATCCGTTGACCGGTCTGCTCGACACCGACGCGATCCGCAAGGACTTCCCGGTCCTGCAGCGTGTGCTGCACGACGAGAAGCCGCTGGTCTACCTGGACAACGCGGCGACCTCGCAGAAGCCGCGCCAGGTGCTGGAGGCCCTGAACGCCTACTACGAGCGGCACAACGCCAACGTCCACCGCGGCGTGCACGTGCTCGCCGAGGAGGCCACGGCGATGTACGAGGGCGCCCGCGACAAGGTCGCGGCGTTCATCAACGCGCCGAGCCGCAACGAGGTGATCTTCACCAAGAACGCCTCGGAGTCGCTCAACCTCGTGGCCAACATGCTCGGTTGGGCCGACGAGCCGTACCGGGTGGACGCCGACTCCGAGATCGTGATCACGGAGATGGAGCACCACTCCAACATCGTCCCGTGGCAGCTGCTCTCGCAGCGCACCGGTGCGAAGCTCAAGTGGTTCGGGCTGACCGACGAGGGCCGGCTCGACCTGTCGAACATCGACGAGCTGATCACCGAGAAGACCAAGGTGGTCTCCTTCACCCTGGTCTCCAACCTGCTGGGCACGATCAACCCGGTCGAGACGATCGTCCGCAAGGCCCAGTCGGTCGGCGCGCTGGTCGTCATCGACGCCTCGCAGGCCGCGCCGCACATGGTGCTGGACGTGCAGGCGCTGGAGGCCGACTTCGTCGCCTTCACCGGCCACAAGATGCTGGCCCCGACCGGCATCGGCGTGCTGTGGGGCCGCCAGGAGCTGCTGGAGGACCTCCCGCCGTTCCTGGGCGGCGGCGAGATGATCGAGACCGTCACCATGGGCTCGTCCACCTACGCCCCGGCGCCGCACAAGTTCGAGGCCGGCACCCCGCCGATCGCCCAGGCGGTCGGGCTGGGCGCGGCCATCGACTACCTCCAGGGCATCGGCATGGAGAAGATCGCGGCGCACGAGCACGCGATCACCGAGTACGCGGTCGAGCGCCTGCTGGAGGTGCCGGAGCTGCGGATCATCGGCCCGCGCACGGCCGTGGACCGCGGCGCCGCGATCTCCTTCACCCTCGGCGACATCCACCCGCACGACGTGGGCCAGGTGCTGGACGAGCAGGGCATCGCCGTGCGCGTCGGGCACCACTGCGCGCGGCCGGTCTGCCTGCGGTACGGAATTCCGGCGACCACGCGGGCGTCGTTCTACCTGTACTCGACGCCGGGCGAGGTCGACGCGCTGATCGACGGCCTGCACCACGTCCGGAACTTCTTCGGCTGACGGGACCCGCAGGACATGAAGCTCGACTCGATGTACCAGGACATCATCCTGGACCACTACCGCAATCCCCACGGCAAGGGGCTGCGGGACGGCGACGCCGAAGTGCACCACGTCAACCCGACGTGCGGCGACGAGATCACCCTGCGGGTGAAGCTCGACGGCGCGACGGTCGCCGACGTCTCGTACGAGTCCCAGGGCTGTTCGATCAGCCAGGCCAGCGCCTCGGTGCTGAACGACCTGGTGGTCGGCAAGACCGTCGGTGAGGCGCAGGCGGTCCAGGAGGCCTTCCTGGAGCTGATGCAGAGCAAGGGCCAGGGCGAGGGCGACGAGGAGGTGCTGGAGGACGCGGTCGCGTTCGCCGGTGTCTCCAAGTACCCGGCCCGGGTCAAGTGCGCCCTGCTCAGCTGGATGGCCTGGAAGGACGCCACCGCCCAGGCCCTCGCCCACCCCGCCAACGACTGACCCCGCGAAGGAGGACAGACCATGAGTGACGAGAACACCACCACCGACGCCCAGGCCTCCACTGCGGAGGAGCAGCCGAACGGCGTCATCGTCGGCACCACTGCCGGCACCGTGTCGGTCGAGGACCTGACCGAGGCCCTGATGGACGTCGTCGACCCCGAACTGGGCATCGACGTCGTCAACCTGGGCCTGATCTACGGCATCCACATCGACGAGTCCGACGTGGCCACCATCGACATGACGCTCACCTCGGCGGCCTGCCCGCTGACCGACGTCATCGAGGACCAGGCCAAGACCGCCACCGACGGCCTGGTGCAGGACCTGCGGATCAACTGGGTCTGGATGCCGCCGTGGGGCCCGGACAAGATCACCGACGACGGCCGCGAGCAGCTCCGCGCGCTCGGCTTCAACGTCTGAGGTCTTTTCTGTACTGAGTTCTGTTTTCTGTACTGAGTTCTGTACGAACGCCGCTGCCCGGGACGGGTTCTCCGTCCCGGGCAGCGGCGTTCTACGTTTCGTAGGAGACGTGGCGGAGGCGGCGCGGGAGGTTCCGGGCGGTCACTGGGGTGTGCCGAAGACCTGGGTCCAGTAGCCGTTCGTGTCGGCGATGCCGGTGTCCTTGTAGGTGCAGTTGAGGATGTTGGCCTTGTGGCCCGAGCTGTTCATCCAGCCATCGAAGGTGGCCTTCGCACTGCCGTAGCCCTGGGCTATGTTCTCGGCGTAGGCGCTCCACTTGAAACCGGCTTTGGTGATGCGGTCACCGGCGCTGGATCCGTCGGAGCCGGTGTGGGACAGGTTCCCGGTCTTCGCCATGTCGTTGCTGTGGGCCTGGGCCGCCTGGACGAGCTGGGAGTTCACGGTGAGGGCCGGACAGCCCGCGGTGGCCCGTGCCTCGTTGACCAGGTTCAGCACGGTGCCCGTGTCTCCCTGGGTGGGGGCGAGGGTGGGTGCGACGGTCGCCGTGCCGGCAACCGCCACGGAGAGCGGTCCTCCGGTGAGCACCAGCACGGGGACGGCGAGGAGGGCCGACAGGCGCCGCGCGGTGCGGATGTTGATATGCATCGTGGTCCCTTTCTCGGGCTTGCTCGGGCTTGCTCGGGACTGTGGAGGGCGCGGGCATGCCCCTCGTGTCGCCACCCGTGGCGGGGGTGCGGGCGCTCTCGGCACCGTCTGCTCCACTGCGATGAGTCGTGCGCCCAGCGGATCCGTCCGCCCGTCCGCCCTCGTACCTGCGATCTTTCCGATGGGGGCGTGACGCAGCCGTGACGCCGACGGGGATCAACGGGCTGGACCTGGCCGCCGAGCACGTGGCGTCTGCGGTCGACAGTGCAGAACGGGCGGCGCAGCATGGAAAAGGGGCGGATCTTGTGCACGAAGAGATGGCGATGCGATGGCCAGCGACGATCGGCGCTCCACGGCTCCCGGGCCAGGCGTACGGCTCGCTCTGCTCGGCGGCTTCGACCTCTCGGTCGGTGACGCGTCGGTGGCCCTGTCCGCGGGGGCGGAGCGCTTACTCGCCTTCGTGGCGCTGTGTTGCAACGGGAAGGTGCCGCGCGCGCTGGTGGCCGGGACACTCTGGCCGGACGCCGCGGAGCGCTGCGCGTATGCGAGCCTGCGCTCGGCGCTGTCCCGGCTCCCGGCGGCGGGCCGGGAGGCACTGGAGGTCGGCCCGACCGAGCTGAGGCTGGCCGACGGCGTCGGCGTGGACATCCGCGAGGCGAGGACGCTGGCCCACCGGATCCTGGCGCCCGGTGCGGGCCCCGCCCGGGCGGGCCTCGGGCTGGCGGCCGTCGAGGACCTCTCGGCGGACCTGCTGCCGGGCTGGTACGAGGACTGGACGCTGCTGGAGGCCGACAACTGGCGGCGCCTGCGGGTCCACGCCCTTGAGGCCCTGGCCCGCGCCTTCGTCAGCGCCCGTCGTTTCCCCGAGGCGGTGGCCGCCGCCGGCGCCGCCGTCCGCGCCGACCCGTTGCGCGAGAGCAGTCAGGCCTCGCTGATCCGGGCCCACCTCGCCGAGGGCAACCCCGGCGAGGCTCTGCAGGATGTCGAACGCTACGAGCGGCGCCTGCGGGCGGAGCTGGGGTTGCCGGCTCCGGCGCGGTTGCGGCAGCTGGTCGCCGGCGCGCGGTAGTCGGGCCGCGAGGGCAGTGGCGCAGGGCGACCGACGCGGGCGTTGACGCTGCCGATGTTGACGATCCGTCCCCATCGACGCTCGGCCATGTCGGGGGTAATGGCCCGACAAGTACGGTAGTGGATAGTCAGGTTGGACTCGATGGCGCGTGCCCACTCGTCCTCGCCGAGCTCGTCCCACGGGATGCGGGGGTAGGCGCCGGCGTTGTTGACGAGGATGTCGACCGGGCCGAGTTCGGGACTCGACCTGGCTGGTCAATGCGGCGACGGCGTTCGGGTCGGTGAGGTCGGCGCTGATCTCGATGCCGTGCAGGCTCTCGCGCCGCACGCCTGCGTCGCGGCCCTCCACGCCCGGTCCATGGCGAGCTGGTGCTCCTGGGCGAGCTGCGGGGCGGTCGTTTCGACCAGGTGCAGCGTGCGGACCTGCAGCACCTGGACGGGACTCGGCAGGTGGGTTGAGCTCGTCATAGCGGGGGTTCCTTCGGTCTGTGTTCCTGGCGCGAGCAGAGGAGCCGAGAGTCAACCTGCTGCCGCGCAAACCTCTCCTTCGAGGGAATTGTTTGTGCGGCAGTGGTATATCTGCGATCGGGCGGCCAGGCTGGAGCCGCGACCTCGGAGGGAGCGAATTCATGTCGGTAGTTGCGTTCGCGCAGTTGCTTCTGCCTGACTCGCCGTACGCCATGTGGGTCCGGGGGGAACTGGAGGAGTACCTCCGGCTGCCGGACGACGGCACGCGGGTGGAAGTGGTCGGAGGGGAGATCGTCGTGTCACCGGCGCCAGCCGTTACCCATGCGGTGTTCCTCGCGCACATCGAGCGGGCGATCGATCGCGCCGGCGTCCCAGACCCGGCCTTTCCTTGGCGGGCGTTGCAGATGGTCAATCTGGACCTGGTGGGAGTCGGGGACGGCTACATCCCGGACATCGTTGTTGTGGATGCTGAAGTGGAAGAGCGTGCGCTGGCCAGTACTGTCGTTCGCCTCTACCCGCACGAAATCGGAATGGCGATCGAGGTGACTTCGGAGTCCAACGCTCGCCACGATCGGCGCCCGATGTTCGGTCGGCAGGTAAAGCCCACCAAGTGGAGCGGTTACGCACGTACGGGAATCCCGTACTACCTGTTGGTGGACCGCGACCCGCGGCAGCCCGGTGTCACCCTGTTCGGCGAGCCGAACAAGGCTGAGGGGACGTACGAGGTGCTGGGGGAGTGGAAGTTCGGCGAGACCGTTCGACTTCCGGAGCCGTTCGATGTCGAGATCAGCGCTGAGAAGTGGAAGTCATGGGACGCATAGCTTCGAGGTGAAACGCCGCTGCTCGGGACCTCTTCGGAGGTCCCGAGCAGCGGCGTTCTTCGTGCGTGTGGTCAGCCCTGCTTGGGCTTGCGGGCGACGGCGACGGCCAGGGTGGCGAAGCCGCTGATGGCGGGGAGGAGGCCGTAGGCCTGGACCAGGGCGCCGACGGCGATGATGGGGGCGGAGCTGCCGAGGTAGACGGTGATCCACAGGGAGCTCAGTTCGGAGCCCCGGCGTTCCGGGTTCATCGTGGCGACGGCGGTGTGGTGGCGCTGCCCGTGCTCGCCTTCTGTGTGATCACCCCGGGCAGCCCCTGAGGCCGAGCCCAACCAGACGGACGGGTTTCCGGCTTCTTCCCACTGACTTCCCGTCGTCCCTCAGCGGGTCGCGTTGACCTTCTCTCCCCCGGCGCGGTTTCGTGGGGGACACCAAATGACTACGTAGAGTAGTTGCTTGGACTCGCTGCGCCATGTTGCTCGCGCGGCATGACGCCCGTTCCTTACGAGGGAGCAGTGTGAAGATCCGTCACCTCCTCGCCGCCCTTACCACCACCGCGGTCCTGTTCGCGGGCTCGCCGGCCTCTGCCCAGGTGGTGATGTCCCATGACAGAGCCGGTACGGTGCAGGGCCGACCCGGTCCTGACGCCGAGCGGTCGTTGACCGAATGCTCAGCGGAGTACCTCAACGGGGACAAGCGGCTGGGGCCCCTGCGCCTGCCCGTCCTCGGGCTCGCCGGCAAGGAGCTCACGGGCTACCAGCCCACCAACGATCTGGGCCCCCAGCGGTTCCTGGACCTGTACTGGAAGGACGGGGGCTGGGTCTACCCGGCGCAGAACGGGTACATCGTCAATCCGGACGGGACCCCGCAGCGAGCCCTCCTCACCTTTCAGGTCGGCCAGGACATCGACCGGTACGGGGGTGAACTGCACGGTGCCTTCCTCGCCCCCGAGGGGACGCCGTACGCGCAGCGGGCGATCCCGCCGATGAACCTCGACGGCGATCCGGCGGCCGGTTGCAACTACTACGACTACCGGGTGATCAAGGAGTTCACCGTCTACTCGGGGACCGTCGCTCCCTGGTTCGCGCAGCCCGGACTCGGCACCCAGTACGAACTGGACTACACCCTCATCCCCGGCGCTCCCACTCCGGACCAGGGCTTCGGCGTCAAATGGCTGGTCGACAACCACTACCTGGAGCGGATCATCTCGCCGACGTCGCCTCACTGAGCACCGCATACGAGGTGCGGGGGAGTGGAAGTTCGGCGAATCGGTCCGGCTTCCGAAACCGTTGGATTTCGAGATCAGCACCGAGAGGCGGACACCCTGGCCAGGGTGGAACGCCGCTGCCCGGGACTTCGGAGGAAGTCCCGGGCAGCGGCGTTTCGTGCGTGTGGTCAGGCCTGCTTGGGCTTGCGGGCGACGGCGACCGCGAGGGCGGCGCAGAGGAGGGCCGCCAGGGTGGCGAAGCCGCTGACGGCGGGGAGGAGGCCGTAGGCCTGGACCAGGGCGCCGACGATGACGATGGGCAGGGAGCTGCCGAGGTAGACGATGATCCAGAGGGCGGAGAGCTCGGAGCCCCGACGTTCCGGGTTCATCGCGGCGACGGCAGTGGTGAAGAGGGAGCGGAAGGCGACGCCCTGGCAGGCGCCGCCGAGGACGCTGCCGATGAAGAGCAGTGCCGGGGTGCCGGTGTAGCCGGCGGCGACGACCAGGGCGAGCCCGGTGGCCAGGCCGGCCATGCCGAGGGCGATCACCAGGCGGTCCGAGGTAGGCGGGACGATCAGCTGGGCGGCGGCCGAGGAGCCGAGCAGCAGGGCGGCCACGATCGCGCCGGCCAGGTGCGAGGGGGTGTGCAGCAGCTTGGCGGCGAAGGACGGGGCCAGGCTGAGGTAGACGCCGAAGACCGCGTACGAGATGAAGCCGGCCGAGGCCGCGAGCAGGAACTCGCGGCGCCCGGTGCGCGGCAGCCGCAGGCGCTGCGGGCGCAGGTGGGCCGGGGTGGTGATACGCGGCGGAGAGGACGGCGGACGGTTGCGGCCGGGCATCCGCGGGTGGACGAGCGCCAGCGGCACGCAGAGTGCGAGCAGGGCGATGGCGTGCAGCAGGAAGGGCGTCAGCAGCGGATCCGAGCCGCCGGCCAGCAGGGCGCCGACCACCGGGCCGAGCGCGACACCGCCTGCGGAACAGGCCAGGGTGAGCTTGGCGGCCAGGGTCGGGTGGTCGGGCAGCAGGTCGCCGAGGGCGGCCCCGGCGGCGCCGGTGGACAGACCCACGGCGATGCCCTGGACGGCCCGGCCGATCGCCAGCTGCCAGAAGCTTCCGGCGGTCGCGAACACCACGTCGCCTGCGGCGGCCAGCGCGACGGCGGGCAGGATCAGGGCGCGGCGGCCGAGGTGGTCGGACCAGTGGCCGACGATGGCCAGCACCGGGACCAGCGCGAACACGTAGATCGTGAACAGGATCGTGGTGTCGAGCGCACCCAGGCCGAGGCGCTGCTGGATCATCGGGTAGATCGGCGTCGCCAGGTTGGCGCCGATCAGCATCAGCAGCAGGGCGGCCGAGACCAGGCCGACGCGGATGCCGCGCATCGCGTTCCAGCGGCTGATCGCGGAGAGCTGGAGCTGGGCGCGCGGCGCGAGTTCCAGGGGGAGCAGGGCCTCCGACAGTCGGCGTCCGTCGAGCTGCGCGGTGCGCAGGCCGGAGCCGGCGGGGGAGAGGTCCGCCATATGAGGGGTCTCCTGTGGCAGGGCACCACCGGGGTCGGCGGGGTGTGCCGGCGCGCCCGTCCTGAGGCGCTGTGGTGGTGGCCGCGGTGCGGGGCTCCCTGGTGGAGCGGATGAGCTGAGAGAGGAGGGCTTCGTTGCCCGACGGCCCGCGCGGGGTTGTGCGTGGTACCACTGCGAAGGATAAGGGGTGGGCGCACGGTTGCGGCGCGCGCCCCTGCGCGCGCCCTAGAGGCCGGGCATCGGGGGTGTCCGGCCTATACGCTGAGGTGGTAGACGGGTACGCGGAGCTGTTTGGGCTGACCGCTGGCTGAGGGAGAGCACACGACGATGGCCGGACGACGTCGGAAGAACGCAGGGGCTTCGGCGGGAGAGGGCGCGGCCGAGGCCGTCCTGCCCGCCGACATGGAGCTCCAGGACCTCTACGGGGCGTTCGCCGCGCACGGCCTGGACGACGAGGATCTGGACGACGCCGCCGTCCTGGTGCCGCCGGTGAAGCTCCCCGCCGAGCGGGAGCTGGCCGAGCACGCGAAGGCCGTGCCGATGTTCGGCTACGCCCTGGCGCTGGCCCGCTGGGCCGCCCCGCACCGGGCGGTGGACGAGTTCGGCGACCTGGTCGAGGAGGACCGGGCGCCCGCGACGCGGCTGCTGGGCCTGGCCCCGGCCGAGGGCGAGGTGCCCGAGGAGGCCGAGGTCGAGGCGCTGCGGGCCTGGTCGCTGGCCTGCGACCTGGATCTGGTGGAGCTGGGGACGACCGCCGCCGGGGAGCACGTCGCCGTGCCCGGGCCGGATCTGGAGCCCGCCGAGCAGGGGGACCCGGACACCGTCCTGGAGCTGTGGCTGACCGCCGCCGGGATCGTCCGGGAGCTGGCGGTGGAGGCGGATTCGCTGCCGGAGGAAGAGGGAGAGGGCGAGGCGGGGGAAGGCGCGGCGGAGGAGGACGAGGACGGACTGAACGAGGTCGAGGAGGCCCGGGACGCCGCCGCCGAGCTGCTCGACGAGGCGCTGCAGGTGCTGTACGAGACCACCGCCTTCGCCGAGCCCGGCAACGAGACGGTGCCGCTGGGCGTGCTGGCCGCGCTGCTGGTGGTGCCGGAGGGCGAGGAACCGAGCGAGGAGCTGCTCGGCGACATCACCGATGTGATGGTCGCCCTGGACCCGATGCTGGGCGACCTCGCCGAGTTGGGCCTGCTGGACTACCGCCCGATCGACCCGGAGCTGTTCGACGAGGAGGAGGGCGAGGAGCCCGCCGTCGTCGGCGAGGCGCCGCTGGACGAGGAGGAGTCGGCCCGCTTCGGGCTGGTCCGGCTCACCCCGCTGGGCCAGTACGGCATCCGGCAGTGGCTGCTGGAGGACGGCTACGACGCGCCGCTGGTCGGCGAGCTGGCCCAGGGGGACGCGGCGGAGCTGCTGCGCGGGGTGTGCGAGTCGGCCAACGTGCTGCCGGAGGAGGAGCTGAAGGTCTGGGTGGCGGGCCGGGAGCCGGTCGCGGCGGCCCGCGAGCTGCTGGCGGCGGCCCGCGGCGCCGACGGGTACGCGCCGCTGCGCCGGATGCTGTCCGTCGCGGCGCTCGACCTGCTGGGGCCGGGTGCCGAGCCCGCCGTCCGGGAGGTGCTGGACGACCCGGAGCTGGGCGGCGCGGCGCGGGCCTGGCTGGCCGCGCAGGGCGCCTCGGACGTGCCGGTGCCGGACCGGGCGATGGCGCTGTGGACGGTGGTCGACACCTTCGCCGCCCAGCTGCTGGACACCGGCGGTGACACCGAGCTGCTGCGCGAGCTGATCACCGACCTGCCGGTGAACGGCGATCCGGCGGCGTGGTTCGGCGAGCTGTGGCGGGTCGACCACCCGTACACGGCGGACGTCCTGGAGGCGATCGGCGAGCTGCACCCGGACCGGGCGCTGGCCAAGGAGGCGCGCAAGGCGGCCTTCAAGGCGCGCTCCCGGAACTAGGGCTTTCCTCTCCTACGGGAGGTCCAGCGAGCCGTCCTCGGTGAAGGGGAAGAACGGGTTGTGGGCCAGCTCCCACAGGTGGCCGTCCGGGTCCTCGAAGTAGCCGGAGTAGCCGCCCCAGCTGGTCGGGACCGGCGGCTTGACGACCACGGCGCCGGCCTGGACCGCCGTCCGCAGTGCGGCGTCGACCAGCGCGGGGGACTCCAGGTTCACCGCGAGGGTGACGCCGCGGAAGGAGGGCTCGCCGGTCGCGGGCACGCCCGCGTCGGCGGCCAGCTCCTCGCTGGGGAAGAGGCCGAGCACCGAGTCGGCGGTGCGGAACCAGACGATCTCCGGGCTGGAGGCGGTGGAGCGCTTCCAGCCGAGGTCCTCGTAGAAGCGGGCGCTGCGGTCGAGGTCGGAGACCCCGAGGGTGACGATGCTGATCCGGGCGGGGAAGCCGTGCTCCGGCGTGCTCTGTGCGGTCATGCGGCCAGCGTAGGGAGGGCGGCTGACAACCGGGCCCTGTGACACGGCCACCGGCCGTGCCCGGCGGCCGAGCTGATGACCCGGCAGCTCCGGGCACGTAAGGTGGCGTCAGCGGTGCGGGCGCGAGGGACTCGGGGGTGCGGCACAGGATGATGCGGGAGAGCGGCGGAAGGCCCCAGGAGCGCAACGACGGAGGGCCTGGCCCGACCCGGCTGGGTGGGCAGGATCGTTTCGCCGACCAAGAGGATTTCCCCCGCCGGACCCTGGCCGCGCTCGACTTCCCGGTGTACGGCGTGGCCGCCGGACCGGCCCGCCGCGGCGAGGCGCTGGCCGCTTTCGAGACCTGCGGCAGCGAGCTGCGCTGGGTCGAGGTGCAGTGCGGCGACTGGACCTCCGCGGCCGGACCGTACGTGACCGTGCGCACCTACCGGCCGGGCGCCGAGCGGGTCGAGCGGCTGCCCGAGCTGGAGGACGTGGTCGAGGACGAACGGGACCGCGTCTACGAGCAGTTGGGCATCGACGAGGGCGACGGTCCGGGCCGGGTGCGGGCGCTGCGCGAGTGGATCACCGTGGACGGCGAGCCCTGCGCGGTGGAGGTGCACGAGGACCGGCCGATGGCCCCGGGCGGAGCCCAGCCAGGTGGAGCGCAGTCGGCCGGGCCGGTCTGGGCCGGGCGGCTGCGGGTCGGCGGGCTGACCGTCACGGTGTGCGGGCGCGGGGTCGACCCCGGTGGCGTGGAGCTCGGCGAGATCGGCGACTTCGAGCGCTACCTGCGTGGGCGCAGCGACCTGCTGCGCGACCTCGCCTCCCGGCGGGCCCGGTGGGTGCCGGTCGAGGAACGCGAACTGCCGCCCGTGACGGGGCTGGAGGCGCACCGGGAGCTGATCGCGCAGGGCATCGCGGAGAGCGCCGCGATGGAGGCGCAGGTGCGGGTCGGGCGCACGCCGAGGCTGCCGCGCGCACTGCGCGGGGACGCCTGCGCGGTCCGCTGGGAGATGGCGGTGCGCCAGCAGATGCGGCTCGCCACCGAGACCCGGGAGGAGGCCGTGGCGGCGGTGACCTCGATGGTCAACCACCTCAACCGACTGTCCCAGCAGACGCATTGGCTGATCGGCACACCGGCGGGCGAGGCGGCCGTGGAGGAGGTCGTGCGGTACACGGTGTTCGCCAGCGAGGTGGCCAGCCTGTCGGCGCAGCGGGCCTGGGAGCAGCTGTGGCGGGAGCGGCCGGGCGGCGGGGCCGACGTCTGGGAGGAGCACCTGCTGGCCGAGCAGCTGTGGCTGTCGGCCTGGGAGCAGTGGCGGGCGGGGCGCCGGTGACGTCCTGACGGACCGGCCGAACCGGCGGCCGGCGGGCTACTCGTCGGCGGGCAGCCGCAGTTGCAGCATCGCCAGCAGTCGCTGCTGCGGCTGGGCGAGGTCGATGCCGGTCAACTGCTCGGCGCGGCGCACCCGGTAGCGCAGGGTGTTGGGGTGGATGTGCAGGGCGTCGGCGGCCACCCGGACCTCGCCGAGCGCGTCCAGCCAGGCGAGCACCGACTCGGCGAGCCGGGTGTTGTGCCGGCGGTCGTACTCGGTGAGCGCGGTCAGCCGGGGGTCGCGCAGGCCGGTGCGGTCCTGGAGCAGCGCCAGCATCTCGCTGACCAGCACCTCGGCCTGGACGTCGATCAGTGCCGCGACGTCGAGGTCCACCCCGCCGCGACCCATCGCGTCCAGGATCCGGTCCGCCTGGGCGCGGGAGTCGGGCACCTGGGACAGGCCGTCGACGGTGGAGCCGATCGCGGCGCGCAGCGGGACGCCGAGGTGCTCCCGGGCGGCCGTGACCACCTCGGCCGCCCAGCCGCGCACGGTCGCCATCGGCAGGCCGGGCGGGAGTTCGGGCAGCAGCACGTAGACCCGGGACTCGATCGGGGCGAGCAGTGCGGTGCGGTGCCGGGCGGCGGTGTGCACCGAGATCAGGCCGGTGACGTCGGAGCGGTGCAGCGCCTCGGTGGTGTGGGCGCCGTAGGCCAGCACGGTGGCCGGGCGGCGCAGGTCCAGGCCCAGGTGGGTGGCCAGCGACTGAGGGCCGGTGGAGCCCTCCAGCAGGCCAGTCAGCAGGGTCTGGGTGAGCCGGACGTCGGCGGACAACTCGCGTCGGCGGCGCACCAGTTGGGCGGCGGCCACCCGGGCGGCGCCGACCAGGGCCTGTTCCGCGAGCGGGGCCAGCGGCTGGGCGCCTTCCTGGACCCAGATGGTGCCGAGCGGCTGCGCCCCGGCCCGGATGCCGACCGCGAGCCGGCGGCGCAGGCCGAGCTCGGGGTGCGGCTCGACCGCGATCGGGGCGTCCGAGCTGCGCAGGTGCTGGAAGATGCCCCACTCGCGCAGTTTGGACAGGTACGGCTCCGGGCCCTGCCAGCCGAGGATGGACAGCCGGCGCAGGTCGTCGACCTCGTCGGAGTCGGAGGAGCGGGAGTAGGCGAGCACCCGGCTGGAGGTGTCCTCGATCGAGACGATGCCGTTGGTGAGGACGGCGACGGTCTGGGCGAGGGAGAAGAGGTCGCCCGCGTTGGGCTCGGGGGCGCCGGGCGCGTCCGGGGCGTCCGGGCCGGCGATGATCGCGCGGGCGAGCGAGTCGAGGTGCTCCCAGCGGGTCTCCCGGCGGACCGACAGCAGGGCGACGCCGGCGTCGGTGGCGGCCTCGCGCAGGGCGTCGGCCTGGCCGGGGCCGTCCAGCTTGACCGCGACGGCGGCGGCACCGGCCCGGCCGGCGGCGCGCAGGGCGGGGAGGGCCGCGCGGCCGCGGGCGCCGATCGCGAGGACGAGTTCGCCGGGGGCGGCGGTGGGCGGGTCCTCCGGGTCGAGGATCGCGACGTCGCGGACGGGGACGTCCAACCCCTTTGGGGCGGCCTGGAGTTCGACCAGCGGTTCGCCCAGGGACATCAGCAGCCGGCGGAGCGGGAGGCCGGGGGTGGTCACTCCGGGCCTCCTTCATCCGCTCGGACAACGGTGTGTGGTTGATTTTAGCCGGACGGACAGAGTTCTGGTACGTCACTCCTGAATAGTTGACTCTGACTATTTGAGAATGGATAGTCAGTACTGACCAAGTGATGAGGAACGTTCTCATGGCGAAGCGACGCAAGGTCTCGAACCCGCTGGCCCTCGCGGTCCTGGCCGAACTCGGAGCCGAACCGATGCACCCGTACGAGATGGGTCGTCGGCTCAAGGAGCACGGCAAGGACCGCAACATCAAGTACAACCGCAGCTCGCTCTACATGGTCGTGGAGCAGCTGCGGAAGGCCGGGTTCGTCGCCGAGCAGGAGACCGTCCGCGACACCCAGCGACCGGAACGCACCGTCTACGCCCTCACGCCCGAGGGCCAGGCGGAGCTCCTCGACTGGATGCGCGAGTGGATCGCCGAACCGCAGGAGGAGTACCCGGCCTTCGGGGTCGCACTCTGCCTGCTCGTGGTGCTTCCGACCGAAGAGTCGGCCGACCTGCTCGGCCGTCGGCTGGAGGCGCTGGACGCGCGGATCGACGCCTCGCGCGCCATGCTGCGCAAGGCCGGCGACATGGACGTCCACCCGATGTTCGTCGTCGAGGAGGAGTACGCCCTCGCGCTGCTGGAGGCCGAGCGCCGTTACACGGAGAACCTCATCCGACAGATCGGGGAGCCGGAGTTCAACCGGACCCTGCAGGAGTTCATGAGGAGCCTGGAATGAGCACCACGCGTACGTCGAAGAAGAAGGCCCTGATCATCGGCGGCGGCATCGCCGGTCCGGTGATGGCGCTGGCGCTGCGTAGGGCCGGCTTGGAGGCGGAGATCTTCGAGGCCTACGAGACCTCCGCCGAGGGCATCGGCGGAACCTTCATGATCGCCCCCAACGGGCTCGGCGCCCTGGCCGTCGTCGGGCTGGAGGCGGAGGTCGGCCGGATCGGGCAGCCGGTCGGGCCGATGGTGATCGAGGACGGCAAGGGCGGGGCGCTGGCCGAGTTCGCCGGCCTCCCCGACCTGCCGCGCGGACGGCTGATGCGCCGCGCCGAGATGTACGAGGTGCTGCAGCGGCGGCTGCGCGAGACCGGCCTCGACGTGCGCTACGGCAAACGGCTGGTGGGTGCCGAGGAGACCGCCGACGGCGTCACCGCGCACTTCGCCGACGGCACCAGCGCCACCGGCGACCTGCTGATCGGCACCGACGGCACCGGATCGACCGTCCGCGCCCTGATCGACCCGGCCGCGCCCGCCGCCCGGTACACCGGCCTGTTCGGCGTCGGCGGCTACAGCCCGTACCGGCTGCCCGGCCGGGCCGGACGCGGCGAGACCGTGCACTTCGCCAACGGCGCCCGGGCCTTCTTCGGCTACTGGGGCCTGGCCGACGGCAGCGGCACCGCCTGGTTCAGCAACATCCCGCAGCCCGAGCAGCTGAGCCAGGAGCAGGCCCGCGCGGTCAGCCGGGAGGACTGGCTGCGTCGGTGCCGCGAGCTGCACGCCGACGACCTGCCTGCCCGCGAGGTGCTGCGGGTCGCCGACGCCGCGACGATCGAGACCTTCCCCCGGCTGGAGATCATGCCGTCCGTCCCGCACTGGTACCGCGGCCGGATGGTGCTGGTCGGCGACTCGGTGCACGCGCCGTCCAACAGCTCCGGACAGGGCGTCTCGCTGGCCGTCGAGAGCGCCGTCGAACTCGCCCGCTGCCTGCGCGACCTGCCCGACCACACCGCCGCCTTCGCCGCGTACGAGGCGATGCGCCGCCCCCGGGTGGAGAAGATCGCCGCCGACGCCGAGCGCACCAACAACCAGAAGGCCTCCGGGGCGGTGGGGCGGATGGTGTTCCGGCTGGTCGCGCCGATCATGATGCGGACCTTCATGAGCCCGGAGAAGATGCTCCGTCCGGTGCACGGCTACCGCATCGACTGGGAGCGGCGGGTGGTGCCGGTGGCGCCGGTGAGGCGCGCGGGGCGGGCCGCCTGACGGGCGGTCGTGACCGTCGCGTGACCGGTTTCGTCGGGCCGGACAACGCCGTACGGGGGAATTTAGCCGCCCGGCCAATCATGTGGCCGGGCGGGCAGGAATAGCGTTCGTGCTGTGGCCGGCGTGCGACCCGCGCCGGCAATCCCCCCGCACTGAACGAAGGAGAGCGTGCGCCTCATGGACGCTGTGACCCAGGTCCCCGCGCCGGTGAACGAGCCGGTCCACAGCTACGCCCCCGGCAGCCCGGAACGGGCCCGTCTGGAGGCCAAGCTGAAGGAGCTGGGCGGCCAGGAGCCGGTCCAGCTGACCATGACGATCAACGGTGAGCGCCGGATGGGCGGCGGCACCGAGATCCACGTCGTCCAGCCGCACAACCACGCGGCTCGGCTCGGTACCCTGCGCAACGCCACCCAGGCCGACGCGCAGGACGCCATCGACGCTGCCCTGGCCGCGGCCCCGGCCTGGCAGGCGCTCTCCTTCGACTCCCGTGCCGCGATCTTCCTCAAGGCCGCCGACCTGCTGGCCGGCCCCTGGCGCGAGACCCTGGCCGCCGCCACCATGCTCGGCCAGTCCAAGACCGCCCAGCAGGCCGAGATCGACACCCCCTGCGAGCTGGTCGACTTCCTGCGCTTCAACGTGCACTTCGCCCGCCAGATCATGGCCGAGCAGCCGATCTCCTCGGACGGCGTGTGGAACCGCAGCGACCACCGCCCGCTGGAGGGCTTCGTCTACGCGATCACCCCGTTCAACTTCACCGCGATCGCCGGCAACCTGCCGACCGCACCCGCGCTGATGGGCAACGTGGTGCTGTGGAAGCCGTCCCCGACCCAGCAGTTCTCCGCGCACCTGCTGATGCAGCTGCTGGAGGAGGCCGGCCTGCCCAAGGGCGTCATCAACATGGTGACCGGCGACGGCCTGGACGTCTCCGCCGTGGCGCTCAAGCACCCGGCGCTGGCCGGCATCCACTTCACCGGCTCCACCGCCACCTTCCAGCACCTGTGGCGTTCCGTGGGCGAGAACATCGCCGGCTACCGCACCTACCCGCGGATCGTCGGCGAGACCGGCGGCAAGGACTTCCTGGTCGCCCACCCGTCCGCCGACCCCAAGGTCCTGAAGACCGCGATGACCCGCGGCGCCTTCGAGTTCCAGGGCCAGAAGTGCTCGGCGCTGTCCCGCGCCTACGTCCCGGCCTCGCTGTGGGCCGGCCTGAAGGACGAGTTCGCCGCCGAGGTCGACGGCCTCACCATGGGCGACGTCACCGACCTGTCCAACTTCATGTCGGCGGTCATCGACGAGCGCGCCTTCGCCAAGAACAAGGCCGCCATCGACCGCGCCCAGGCGGACGCCTCCGTGGAGGTCCTCGCCGGCGGCACGTACGACGACTCGGTCGGCTACTTCGTCCGCCCCACCGTCCTGGTCTGCCAGGACCCGGCCTCGGAGTACTTCCGCGACGAGTACTTCGGCCCGATCCTCGCCGTGTACGTCTACGAGGACGAGAAGTACGACGAGATGCTGGCGCAGATGGAGTCCGTGTCGGCCTACGGCCTGACCGGCGCGATCATCGCCCAGGACCGCGCGGCGGCCCAGGACGCGATGCACAAGCTGCGCTTCGCGGCCGGCAACTTCTACATCAACGACAAGCCGACCGGCGCCGTCGTCGGTCAGCAGCCCTTCGGCGGCGGCCGGGCCTCCGGCACCAACGACAAGGCCGGCGCCAAGCAGAACCTGGCGCGCTGGACCTCGACCCGCTCGGTCAAGGAGACCTTCGTCCCGCCGACCGACTACCGCTACCCGCACATGGGCTGACCAGCCCTGATGCCGACCGGTCCGCTGTAGAAGCCATCGGTCACCCGCGACGTCCGGTCCCGCAGCCGGGCGTCGCCCGCCGGGGCGGCGGCCCACCCCCGTACCGCCGCCCCGGCTCCTTTCTGCCACCCTTGGAAACACCAGCTCCAGGAGTCACGATGCTCCGTTCCGCCCTTCTCGCGGCCTCCCGGTCCCCGCAGGTCCGCACCGTGGTCGAGAAGTTCCCCCCGACCCACGCGATAGTCGAGCGCTTCGTCGCCGGCGAGGCCCTCGACGACGCCGTCACCGCCTGCGACGACCTGGTCGCCACCGGCCGCAAGGTCACCCTGGACCACCTCGGCGAGGACACCCAGGACGCCGCCCAGGCCGCCGGCACCGCCGAGGCCTACGAGCACCTGCTCAAGGCCCTCAAGGAGACCGGCCTCGCCGCCGGTGCCGAGGTGTCGGTCAAGCTGTCGGCCGTCGGCCAGTTCCTGCCGGTGGACGGCGAGAAGATCGCGCTGGAGAACGCCCGCCGCATCTGCGAGGCCGCCGCCGAGGCCGGCACCACGGTGACCCTCGACATGGAGGACCACACCACCACCGACTCCACCCTCGCCATCGCGCGCGAGCTGCGGGCGGACTTCCCCTGGCTGGGCGTCGTGCTCCAGGCCTACCTGCGCCGCACCGAGGCCGACTGCCGCGAGTTCTCCGGCCCGGGCTCGCGCGTGCGGCTGTGCAAGGGCGCCTACAAGGAGCCCGAGTCGGTCGCCTTCCAGGGCAAGCACGAGGTCGACCTCGCGTACGTCCGCGCGCTGAAGATCCTGATGGCGGGCGAGGGCTACCCGATGATCGCCTCGCACGACCCCAACATGATCAAGATCGCCGGCCAGCTGGCCCAGTGGAACAACCGCACCCGGGACTCCTTCGAGTACCAGATGCTGTACGGCATCCGCCCCGAGGAGCAGCTGCGCCTCGTCGGCGAGGGCAACACCATGCGTGTGTACCTGCCGTACGGCCAGGAGTGGTACGGCTACTTCATGCGCCGCCTCGCCGAGCGTCCGGCCAACCTCACCTTCTTCCTGCGCGCCATGGCCACCCGCAACTGACGCGCTCCGCATGCCGGAACGGCTCGTGCCCCCTGTGTGGGAGGGGGTGCGGGCCGTTTCGCGGTTTCTAGAGGAAGGGCTTGGTGTCGAGCTCGAAGTCGAACGGGGCGGGGAGGGCGAGCGGTTCGCCGAAGGCGGCGAGGTGGACCTCGGTGTACTCCTCGCGGTGGGGCTTGCCGAAGAGGCTGAACTGCGACTTCTCCCGGTCGATGAGGAGGTGGAGGGGGATGCCGGCCCGGGCGTAGCAGTGGCGCTTGGCGATGCGGTCCTGGTCGGGCTTGGCGGAGGAAGCTCTCCAGCAGGATGTCGGCCTGCGATGGGGAGCCCGTGATCGGTTGCTCATGCGCCACAGCACTCATGATGCCCCGCCTTCAGATGGGCGTCACGCTATTCGTCGCCGGGCCGGGTTATTCAGTGCACGGCGGACTTGCACTCGATGGTGTGAGATCGCCCGGACCGAGCGGGCGCAGGCCGAGCGGATCGCCGCCGGGGACACGCTGCGCGAGCAGACCAGGTTCGAGGAGTACCTGGAGCTCCGCGCGGCCCGTCCGGCGTACAGCTTCCGGAAGCACCTGCGCACGATCGGCGGGGCGATCGAGGAGTAGGTCGGGGGGTGAGTCCCTTACAGCGGCCGGTACATGACGTGCAGGCCGACGTAGCCGTCGACGGGGTGGTGGAAGGCCTCGGGGACGGTGCCGACGATCTCGAAGCCGAGGGACCGGTAGAGCTTCACGGCGTGGTGGTTGTTGGCGACCACGGCGTTGAACTGCATGGCGCGGTAGCCGGATCGGCGGGCCCAGTCGAGGGAGTGCTCGACCAGGGCCCGCCCGATGCCGCGGCCGTGGTGGGCCGGGTCGACCATGTAGCTGGCGCTGGCCACGTGCGAGCCGTTGCCGGGGCGGTTGCGGTTCATGGTGGAGGTGCCGAGGACACGTCCGTCCTCGTCCACCGCGACCACGGTGTGGTCGGGGGCGGAGTGCATCCACCACTCCTGGCCCAACTCCGAGGACATGTCCAGGGGGTAGGGGAAGGTCTCGCCGGCGGCGACGATGGCGTGGAAGAAGGGCCAGATGGCCGGCCAGTCCCCGGGGGTGGCTTCGCGAATGATCATCCGACCAGGATGATCGCCGACGGGCGGGCAGGGCAACGGGATTTCGGCGCCCGGCCCGCACGGTGCGAAGGTCAGCCGCCGAGGACGGCGTCCTCGACCTGGGCGGCGGCGAAGGCCTGGCCCTTGGCGTTGGGGTGCACCACGGCGTACTTGAGGGGGAGGATGCTGGTCAGTGCGCCGTCCAGCCAGTGGTCGGCGTCGCAGACGCTGTGCCCGGTGGTGGCGGGGTAGAGGTCCACGAAGGTGTCGTCCTGGGCGGCGGTGTCCTGGGCGATGATCGCATTGAGCGGTTCCAGGACGGCGGTACGGGCCCAGGCGAGGTCGCCGGTGGTGAAGGTGGCGAACTGCAGCAGGTCGCCGTACCTGCAGTGGTTGGCGTTCTCGGGGAAGAGGTGCGGGTAGCCGACGGCGAGGATCCTGGCGGACGGGGCCTTCATCCGCAGCGCGCCGAGCATGGTGGAGTAGTCGGTGCGCAGTTCGGCGAGCCGGCCGGGCATCTGGGCGTCGTACTTGTCCTTGCAGGGTGTGCCCCGGCCGAGGGCGGCGGCGCCCAGCTCGATGCAGTCCTTGAGGATCCCGCCGAAGCCGAGGTCGTTGCCGCCGACCCCGACGGTGATCACGTCGGTGTCCCGCTCGACGGTGTCCACCTGCGGCGGGACGGGTGGGTAGGGCGCGTTGGGGTCGGTGCCGAGCGGCGGGAGCGGGCGGCCGAGCGGGCTCTGCTTGTTCGTGTACGCGTCGAGGCTGGTGGCGCCGCTGCAGCTGACGTTGCGCAGGCTGACCAGGGAGCCGAGGTCGCGGCGGATGAGCTCGGGGTAGGAGCCGGTGGTGCGGGCGCAGCCGTCGTTGGGCTCGGTCAGGTCGCCGGTGGCCTCGATCACGCCCGCGGTGTAGCTGTCGCCGAGGGCGGCCCACCGCAGCGCGCCGGCGCGGGTGGCGGGCTTGGCGGCGGCCTGGGCGGTGGTGGGGGTGATCAGACCTGCGGCGAGCGTGACGGCGGTGCCGGCAACGGCGAGGCGGGACGGGAAGCGTGGCACGGTCTCTCCTCAACGGGTGCAGGGGAGAGTGCGATTCACCCCCCTGAGGATCAATCGAGTCGATCCGTGGACGACTTGATGCCTCAAAGGGGTGAAATCGCGGGCGTGCCCGTGACGTTGCCGTCTAGAGCAGAGCGGCGGAGGGCTCGATCATCGCCCGGGCGGTCTTGCCGTCGACGTACTCGCCGAGCGCCGTCATCTCCCACTCGCCGGAGGGGCGGCGGACCAGCTTGCACATCACCACGCCGGTGTGCGCCTCGGAGTGGGTGAGGTCGAAGCGGACCAGCTCCTCCTCGGTCCGGACGTCCACCAGGCGGCAGTAGGCGTTCCGCACCTCGGTGAACTTCTGGCCGGAGAAGGAGTTGACCACGAAGACCAGCGCGTGGACCTCGGCCGGGAGGCCCTCCAGATGGACGGTGATCGCCTCGTCGTCGCCGCCGTCACCGCCGACCAGGTTGTCGCCGGAGTGGGCGATCGCGCCGTTGAAGATGTTCAGCTTCATGAACCAGGCCGTCTCCAGCCGCTTGTGCTGGGCGTCGAAGGCCAGGCAGGAGGCGTCCAGGTCGATGTCGCGGCCGCGGGCGGCGGACTCCCAGCCGAGCGCCATCCGGACCGAGGAGAGGAAGGGGCGGCCGTTCTTCACCAGGGAGACGGAGCTGCCCTTGACCAGGTTGACCCGGCCCTTGTCCAGGGTGACCTTGGGGCGGTCGGCCGGGGTCGGGGGCGCGGCGGGCGGCGCGGGCGGGGCCGGGGGGAGTGGCGGGGCGGTGGCGAGGGCGATCCGCGGGTCGACCGGCGGGGCGGGGCTCATCGGTGGAGCCGGTGGCGCAGGGGGGACGGGCGGCAGCGGCGGGGCGGCCGGGGAGGTGATCTGGACGGTCGGCGTGCTCGGTGGGATCGGGGTCCGGGTGTGGGCGGCGGCCGGGGCGGGGGAGTCGTCCACGCTGACGCCGAAGTCGGTGGCGATGCCCGCCAGGCCGTCGGCGTAGCCCTGACCGACCGCGCGCACCTTCCAGGACCCGTTGCGCCGGTAGACCTCGACCACGATGAGCGCGGTCTCCAGGCCCAGCCGGGGCGGGGTGAAGGTGACCAGGACGGCCCCGGTGTCGGTGTCCCGGACGGTGGCGGTCGGCTCGATCCCGGCGAAGGTGGAGGACTGGTCGGCCGGGCTGGCGGTGACCACGATCTTGCTGATGTCGGCGGGGACGGCCGGGGTGTCCGCGGTGATCGCGTCCGGCGCGCCGGCGGCGGCCGGGCGGAGGCTGACGCCGGGCCCGTGCGGGGCGTTGAAGAAGACGAAGTCGGCGTCCGAGCGGACCTTGCCGGTGTCGGTCAGCAGCAGGCCGGAGACGTCCAGCGCCTTGGGCGCGGTGACCTCGACGGTCACCCGCGCGGCGGTCAGCGGTGCGTTGCCGCCTTGGGTCAGGACGGTGGACAAGGACTCCTCCTCGGGTGCGGAACGACGGCCCGGGCCGGGGCCGGTGGGGCCGCCGGGCCAGGTGCTGCCCACAGTAACGAACGGGGGTGCGGGGATGAGCCCGGCCGAAGCGCTGAGCTGCCTGATCGTCGGAACATCGGATCAGTCGACGGGAGTGGTGGCCGACGGCGGGTCAGCGTGGTGGCTCAGCGGGGCGCGAGTGGTAGTGACTCAGCGGGGTGCGGGTGCCAACGGCTGGGTGGGCAGCGGCAGTAGCCGGCCGAAGCCGCCGAGCGCGGCGACCGCCCGGGGGTGTCCGATGCCGAAGGCGGCGGCGTTCCAGCTCTCCGCAGGGGGCGACTTGCGCACCGGGCCGAGCGGTTCGGCCGGCCGGGTGCCGCGTACGGCGAAGCTGTACTGGCCGGGCTCGACGTCCGTCCCGGGCGGGGTGGTGAAGCGGTAGACCAGGCTGCCGCGTTCCTGTTGGACGGTCACCACGGCGCCCGGAAGATCGGTCCAGGCGGCACTGCTGCCGTGGGCCAACTCGCCCGGGGCGAGCCGGAATTCGGCCTGCAGAGCGGTGACCGGCTCGGCCACGGCGAGGTTCAGCGCGTGCCGGAGGCCGTCGCGCCCGAGCGGGGTGATCCGGCCGGCGCCGGTCAGGGCCCGGTCGGCCTCCGCGTCGGCGGAGTCGGTGGAGGCGGCCGAGTTGGCCGACTTTGCGGAGTTGGCCGAGTTTGCCGCGCCGGCGGAGTCGACGGCACCGGGGGCGCCGTCGGTGCCTCCGGCGGCGCCGTTGTCGCCCGGGACCGCGGCGGCGGGCGGTGGCACCGGGCGGGCCGGTGCGGGCGGGGCCGGCTGCTCCGGTGCGGTGTGGGCCGGGGCGAGCGGCCGCAGGCCGCTGGGCTGCGGTGACGGCGCGCCGCCCGGCTGCCCGGTGCCGGACACGTCGGCCTGCGGCTGCCCGCCCGCCGGTCCGTCGGTGGGGGTGGGCGGCTGCGCCGAGGGCGAGGGGCCGGCGGCGGTGCCGGTGCCGGGGGTGTCCGCCGAGGGCCGGGGCTCGTGTCCGGTCGAGGCCTGCCCACCGGTCGAGGGGGTGACCGGGATCGACGTGCCTGCCGGGAGTCTGGCCGGGGGTGCGGTGGCGGCGGCGTTCGCCGGGGCGGACGGGTGCGCCGAGGGGTGTCCGGTGGGCCGGGAGTCGTGCGGGTGACCGGATGGCACGGGGGTGGCCGGGGTCCGCTCGGCGGCGGCCTCGGCCTGGTCGGTGGCGCTCGGGGTGGGCGGCGGGGTGCTGCCGACCCGGGCCACGCCGGCCCGCCGGCCGATGCCCTGCTGCTCGTTGAGGAGGAGGGTGGTGGCGATGCTGATGCCGACGACGGTGGACATCGCCATGGCGGCGCCGGAGAAACGCAGGGTGGGCAGCCGGAACCGGCCGCCGAAGGGGCGCGGCCGACCGTGTCGACCGTGCCGTTCGGGCTCGTGCCGCACGTCCCGCGCGGTGTCCTCGCGCGCAGCCAACCGGACCCCTCCCTCCCCGAAGTCGCCGTCGCGTCGGCCGTATTCTCCCACGCGCTGCCGCAGGGCCCGGATCCGGCCGGTTCGCACCGGTTCCGCCGCGGGCCCGCGCCGGGAGGGGGAGAGCGTACCAGCGGGCGGCCGGACCGCGGACAATATCCATCCATTTTCCGGACATCCGTTCGATGAGCGGAAGTTGACGGTCCGTCTGGCCGTTCCGTCCGACCCTTCGGTAAGGGGTGTTCGGCCTGGACGGGGATTATTGCAACCCCCTTGCAACCCTTGCCTGTCCGGTCGCCGGTGGCGCAGGCTGGTGGTATCCCGCGCCGTTCCCGGAGAGACCGTCATGTCGCCCGACCCGCTGTCCGCAGCCTCCAGTGCCCCCCTCGCCGCCACCCCCACGGGCGGCGATGGGGGCGGCTCCACCGCCGCTCCGGCGGCGGTGGAGGAGGTGCTGATGCTGCGGATCTCGCTGGGCGAGGAGGTGGTCGGCGAGGTGCGCACCAGGTTCCGCTTCGAAGCCTCGCACCCGTACGAGGTACTGCTGACCTTCCATCTGGGGCGGCCGGACGAGGCGGACTGGGTGTTCTCGCGCGATCTGCTGCGTGACGGCCTGCGCTCGCTGAGCGGCCAGGGCGACGTCAAGCTGTGGCCGGCCTACTGTCCCTGTCACGGCTCGACGTTGCACCTGGCGCTCGAATCCCCGCACGGCAGCGCCCTGTTGGAGGCCTCCAAGCCCCGGGTTCAGGCCTGGCTGGACCGCACCTACGCGCTGGTCTCCGCCGAGGAGGAGCGCGACTGCGGGCCGACCGACGACCAGCTGGCCGCGCTGCTCGCGGGCGGCGGCTGAGCACCGGCGGTACTGCCCGGACCGCCCGTCCTGCCTGCACTGCCCGGACCGGCCGGACTGCCTCCTGCAGATCCTGCGGAGCGCGGTGGCGGGACGGGCGCCGCGGCGCCCGGCAGCCGCACCGTGCCCGCCGCGAGCCCGGCCCGAAGCCGCCGGACCGCCGGGGCGGTGGAGGCGGGCAGCAGGTCGTACGGGTCCTCCGGCCCCTCGACGGTGACCAGCACCGAGTCGGCGAAACGGTACGGCCGGTGGGCCAGCAGCCCGCCCAGGTAGCGGCGCAGCCGGGACAGCTCGGCCCGGACCGTCACCGTCCGCCCCGCGTCGCCGAACAGCGCCTCGGCGAGCTGGGCCGCGGTGCTGCCCTCGCACGAGGTGGCCAGCAGGAGCAGCAGTTCGGCATGGCGCGGGCTGACCGGGTGCGACCAGCTGTCGGCCGCGCCCCGGACGAACAGTTCGGCGCGGTCCGGGCGCCGCAGGTCGAGCCGGAGCCGGGCACCCGCGGCCTGTTCGGCGCTCACCGTGCCGGAGCCGTCCGCCTCGGGCGGGCGGACCGGGCGCACCAGCCAGCCGTCCGCGAGCGGTTCCAGCACACACTCGCCCAGGCCGGGCACCCAGTGCACGGCCGCCGGGGCCCAGCCCTCGCTGGGCACGCGCAGCCGGCTGGGCGGCGGCAGTCCGGCCGCGGCGGCGGTCCAGCCGGCCGCGTCCACCACCAGGGCCGGGCCGCCGACCCGGGCGAGCAGCGGGGCGGCCAGGGTGCGCAGCTGGTTCAGCGCCTCCAGCCGGTGGGCGCGCAGTTCGGCCTCGGCGAGCCGGGCGGCGGTGGCGGTGAGCTGGAGCAGGAACGGGCGGACGTTGTGCGCCGGGCCGCTGAGGTTGATCGCGCCGACCAGGCGTCCGGTGGCCGGGTCGTGCACGGGCGCGGCCACGCAGGTCCAGGCGTGGTGGCTGCGCAGGTAGTGCTCGCCGGAGTGGACGTGCATCGGGCGTTGGGCGCGCAGTGCGACGGCGATGCCGTTGGTGCCGACGCTCTCCTCGATCCAGCGGGCGCCGGTGACGAAGCCGATCCGGTCGGCGCTGCGGCGCAGCCCTCGTGCGCCGTCCTGCCAGAGCACGTGGCCCTCGGAGTCGGCGACGGCGAGGATCAGCGGGGCCGGGTCGGACGGTCCCAGCAGGGTCTCGCGCAGCACCGGCAGGACGGTGTCCAGCCCGCTGGCCCGGCGGCGCCGCTCCAGTTCGGCGGGGCCGAGCAGGACGGTGGCGGCGCCGGCGTCGGGGTCGAGGCCGAGGCGGCGCAGCCGGGCCCAGGAGTCGCCGATCTCGGGGCGGGGTTCGAGCAGGCCGGTCCCGGCGGTTCCGCCGGTCTCGGGCACGGTGAGTTCGCGGGCGGCGGCGTCGGCGAGGGTGCGGTCATGGACCTTGGCCAGCTCCGTCGCGGTCGGCGGGGTGCGGCGCTCTGGTCGTCGGGACTGCCGTCCGGTCTGCCGCACTCGCGTTGCTCCTCGCCGCCGTTCGAGGGCGCGCCGGGGTCGACGCGCTGACGAAAGCGTACGGGTGCGGTGGGCCTGTGGGCATGGGGTCCGCCAAGTCGCCGGACCGGTCGGTACGGAGACCGTCCTGAGGCGCCTCAGCGCTCGTGCTCTAGTGCTGGGCGCCGGGTTCGTGCTGGGCGGCCTCGACGGTGTGGTGCAGGTCCGCGGTGGCCTCCAGGGTGGCGCCGGTGGTCAGCGCCAGGCAGGTGGCCAGGGCCAGGGCGACGGCCCGCAGCAGGGTGCCGGGGGTGGCGGCGGGGCGGGGCTGGAGCAGCGCCGCGACCCGGCGGGGGACCGGGCCGGAGTGCGCGGCGGCGACCAGCCGGGGCCGGGCCGGCCAGGGCGAACGGTTCGCGGCGAGGGCGGCCCGGCCGACCGCGCGAGCGGTCACGGCGCGGTCGCCGACCCGGGCCGCTGCCACCTCGTCGGCCCAGCGCTCCAGGTGGTACCCGAGGGGCGCGCGCAGCGGGCGGAGCGCCGGGTGGAGGTCGGCGGCGTGCTCGGCGACAGCCAGGAAGACGTGGTGGCGGGCGGCCAGGTGGGCGCGCTCGTGGGCGAGCAGGGCGGAGCGCTCGGGCCCGCTGAGGGCGCGCAGCATGCCGGAGGTGACCACGATCCGGCCGGGCTCGCCCGGTCGGCCGGGGCGGCGCAGGCGGCCGGGCAGGGCGAAGGCGTCGGCGCGGTCGTCGTCCAGCACGGTGAGCGGGTGGTTCTCGGGCCGTGACAGCACGGCGGTGAGCGGGTTCTCGCCGGGCCGAAGCCATCGCGCGGCGCGCGCCCGGCGCATGGAGGCGCGCCGGGGGCGCATGTCCGGATGCTGGTCAGTGGCGTCAGCAGCGGCGTCGGCAGCGGCGTCGGCAGCGGCGTCGGCAGCGGCGTCGACGGGCGACGCGGTGAGCGGGGTGAGCGCGGGCAGGGCGGCCCGGGCGGTCCGCAGGTCCAGCCGGCGGCGGCGGGCGGTGCGCACCGCCAACGCGGCGAGCGCGGCGAGCACGGGAGCGGCCGCGGCGGCCGCGAGCGGGGCGTCCGGGGCGGCGGCGGTGAGCCAGGGCAGCGAGAGGTGGCCGAGGGCGGCGACCGGGGGCAGCTGGAGCAGCCCGGCGGCCGCGAGCAGGCCGAGCGAGCACAGGGTGCCCCCGGCCAGGACGACGGCGGTGCCGGCCAGCAGCCAGGCGGCCGCCCGGGGCGCCAGCGACTCGGCGAGGCGGCGGGCCAGCGGGGCGGCGAGGAAGGGCAGCAGCAGCGGGGCCCAGACGGTGAGCATCACGGGGTGCCGGCCCCCGGTCCACCCGACGGTCCGGGCGCGCCGTCGCCGAGCAGTTCGCGCAGCAGCTGCTCGTCCTCGGCGGAGAGGTCGGAGACGAAGCGGGCGAGCACGGTGGAGCGGTCGGCCTCGCGGCCCAGCTCGGTGTGCATCCGGCGGGCGGCCAGGCCTGCGGTGTCCTGGACGGTCGGGGTGTAGGCGTAGGCGCGGCCGGCCCGGGTGCGCTCGACCGTCCCCTTGTCGTGCAGCCGGGCCAGGATCGTCGCGATGGTGGTGCGGGCGAGGTCCCCGCCGAGCGCCGTCTGGACGTCCTGCGGCGTCATCGGCTGCCGGGCCGACCAGAGGGCGGCCAGCACCTCGGCCTCCAGCTCCCCGGCGGGCCGGCGGGCGGACGGTACGTCGGGCATGGCGGCGCTTCCTCCAGGATTCGTCTACAGTCGTGTAGACCGTCTACGTCACTGTAGACGGTCGGGGTGGGTTCCGCTGGGAACCGCCCTCCAACGTACGGGAGGTCCGCCAGCCTTGCTTCAGTTCCCCGCAGATGCGGCCGTTCACCTCGCGGTGAACCCGTTGGACGCGTCCTCGCTGCTCGCCGCCTTCGGCGCGCTCGGCATCGCCGTCGTGCTGTTCGCCGAGACCGGCCTGCTGGTCGGCTTCTTCCTGCCCGGCGACTCGCTGCTGTTCACCGCGGGCCTGCTCTGCGTGCCCGGCGCCACCAAGGGCCCGCAGCTGCACCTGTGGCAGGTGCTGCCCGCCGCCCTGGTCGGGGCCCTGCTCGGGGCCCAGGTCGGCTACGTGATCGGCCGGCGCGGCGGCCGGGCGCTGCTGCGCCGCACCAAGCGCAAGAGCCTGCTGGAGGGCGTCGAGCGGGCCGAGGAGCTGCTGGGCAGGTACGGGCACGGCAAGGCGATCGTGCTGGCCCGGTTCATCCCGGTGGTGCGAACGGTGCTGAACCCGCTCTGCGGCGTGCTGGAGGTGCCGGTCCGCTCGTTCACCTTCTGGCAGGTGGCCGGCGGTGCGCTCTGGACGGTCGGCGTGGTGCTGGCCGGGTACGGGCTCGGATCCTCGATTCCCAGCATCGACCGATATCTGCTGCCGATCATCGGTCTGGTAGTAGTTGTCTCCGTGCTCCCCATTGTTCTTGAACTGTTCCGCGCCCGTAAGGCGCGCCGTCACGGAGGTGACGTGTGATGTCCTCTCGGGCTCTGGCCGTCTACGACGGCAGCGGCATCGACGGCAGCCTGTACACCCGGGTCAACGGGTGGGTGCAGTCGGCGCCGCACTGGCTGAACGACGTGATCAAGGTCTGGTCGGCGATCGGCCTCGGACTGTTCGCGCTCTTCATGCTCCACGCCTGGTGGCGGGCGCGCGGCGCCGACTCCGTGGTGATGGCCAGGGTGCTGGCCTCGCCGGTGATCGTGGTCGTCGCGTTCGGCGTCAACTCCGTCCTGAAGAGCATGGTCGACGAGCTCCGGCCCTGCGCGCAGATCCGCGGCAGCGTCCCGCTGGAGACCTGCCCGGCCGCCACGGACTGGTCCTTCCCGAGCAACCACTCGGTGATCGCCTTCGCCGCCGCGATCTCGCTCTGGTTCGTCAGCCGGCGGCTCGGCGCCGTCGCCACGGTCTTCGCGGCGCTGATGGCCGCCTCGCGGGTCTGGGTCGGCGTGCACTACCCGCACGACGTGGCGGTCGGCGCGCTGGTCGGCATCGTGGTCGCGCTGGTGCTGGCGCCGCTGGCCGGGCGCTGCGGGCCGCTGGTGGACAGGATGCGCTCGGGCGCGCTGCGTCCGCTGCTGGGCCCCGGTGCGATGCCGGTGGTGGCCCGCGGGTACGCGTCGCACCGGGCGCGGTAGTACACGGCAGTACCGAGTCCGCAATCCGCTGTGCCTCTTGTCCGGTTTCGGACGGCGGGTGGAGCATGTGAGCCGGGCGTGGGGCCCCTTCCAGGGGCGCCCGCCCGGCTCAGTCGTGCTCGGGGCGGGAAGGCACCGGGCGTGCCAGCGGAGGGAGTGCCGAATGCCGTACCGACTCGACATCACGCAAGGGGACTGGCCGGGCGACCTGCTGCACAAGGGCGTCGAAGGGCTGCTCGCCGAGGCCATGGTGCTCACCCTGGCCACCGCCGGCCACGAGCACGGGCCGCACGCCAACCTGGCGTTCTTCGCGTACGACGACGACCTCGTCCTGTACTTCGTCAGCGAGCGCTCCACCCGGCACAGCCACCACCTCGCCGAGGAGGCCCGGGCCGCCGCCACCGTCTTCCTGCCGCCGCCGGTCTTCGGCGAGCAGCTGCGCGGGCTGCAGCTGACCGGGAGCGCCGGCGAGGCCTGGGGGCGGCAGGCGGAGGCCGCGCTGGCGGCGTACCAGGGGCGCTACCCGTCCTTCGCGCAGGACGAGGAGGTCCGGCGGCAGTTCCTCACCGGGGGCGGGGCGGCGGCGCTGTACCGGTTCCAGGTGGAGGAGCTGACGGCGGTGGACGAGCCGAACTTCGGGCGGCGCAACTACCTGCGGGCGCGGGTGGCGCGGGGGTAGTTCACCGCTGGGGGCGGGCGGCGTCGCGGGGGGTCCCGCCGACGCTGCCCGCCCGGCGGAACGGGACCCGGCGCGGGCGGCCGTTGCGGACCACCGCCACACCGAGTCCGGCGACGGCGGCCATCAGGGCTGCGTTGAGGGCGGCGGCGATGGTCAGGTGCTCGGAGAGGTCGATGCCGTCCGGGGCCAGCGCGGCCGCGACGCCCTCGGGGTCGTAGCGGATCAGCATCCGATCACCGACCGCGTGCGAGTGCAGGCCCCCGTACACCGTGCCGTTCGGAATCGGCAGACCGAGCTCGCCGACCAGGTCGTACGTCGAGTTCGGGTGCTTGTCGTGCGGTGAGTCGTGCGCCGCCGCGATCCGGGCGGTCACGGTGATCCCGCGGGAGTCCAGGATCACGGCGTCCCGGGCCGAGAGCACCTCCCCCAGCGCGCCGCCCCACAGTGCCACCGACACGATCGCCACCCAGCAGCCCACCACCCCGACCAGCCGGATCACGCCCACGATCCAGGCGATCCCGATGGCCGGCCCGAGGAACCAGGCCAGCCCCGAGCTGACGTACGTACTCAGCAGCACCAGCCCGAACGTGCCCGTCGGCACCGCCGCCACCAGCGCGGCCGTCAGCGCGATGGTCCCGCGCCGGGATCTCGTTCTCGCCATGCTTCCCCCAGTCCCTCGGTCGCTCCTCGGTGTGACGGGGCGGAAGCGTACGCCGGGATCGTGGCGCGCTCGGGGCGGGGTGTCAGGTGGTCGCGCACAGGTAGGCGCCGAGGGCGATGGTGACGAGTGCGACGGTGAGGACGGCCCGGCCGCGGAAGACGTTCTTCGCCTTGTCGTCGTCGAACATGCCGAAGAACCCCGACATGACGAACAGGTAGGCGACGCCGGCCATGACCGTCAGCGTGAGGTCGAAGCCGAGGGCGAGCCGGAACAGCCCCAGCCACGCCGCCGAAAGCACGGCGGCGACCACGACGAACGGCCACCCGGTGAGCGCGCGGAACCGCTCCCGGGCGCGCTTCCAGCGCGCGGCGAGGCGGCGACGGGTCGGGCCGGGGGGTCGGGGAGGGCGTGGCTTGCGGGCGGCCCAGAACACGATGCCGGCGATCACCGCGTTGAGGCCGATGGCCCCCCACAGCGCGGCCGGGGAATCGGCCTCACCGGGGAGCTTGGGCGCGACCCGGCCGGCCGGGTCCACTCGGACGACGACGGTGTCGCCGGGTTTGAACCGGTGGGAGTCCTGTTCGAGGTGCCCGCCGGGAATATCTTCGGCCGGATGCTTCGGGAAGAGGGTGTACGTCCAGGTCTCCCCACCCCGGAGCGACTTCTCGACCTTCTCGAACATGACGACGGTGGTCACGTTCCTACCTGAACTCAGGATCAGATTCTCGTAGGCGGTGACGCCCGCCCCGCAGGCCATGAGAAAGATCAGGATCACCAGGCCCACTACCGCGCCCAGATCCCTGGTCCCGAACTCACGCAAGCCCGCGATCCCCACGGCGATCACCACGAGGTACACGACCCCCACACCGAACGCCAGGAGCCCGCCAACGTACACGTCGGCGAGAGCGACACCGGCGAACAGACAGGTCAGAACAGCGATGAGGGCGAGCGCGTGAGGGAACCGGCGGCGGTCGGCATGGGTGGCCTCGTCGGACTGTGTGATCGTCAACCGAACGCCTTCCGGATGTTGTCCCACCGCTCGGGCGGCAGGTCGTCCAGCGCCTCGTCCCGGGGCGGGTAGAAGGATATGCCGTTGATCGCGGCGGCCACCGTCGGCAGCCACTCCTCCCAGTACTCGACCTGCTCGGTGGTGAAGACGGCCGCGACCACGTGTGGACTCCACGGGTGCGGGATCAGGAACTCCACCTGCCGCACGGTGGTGGCGGTCGTCTCCGGCACCCCGTAGATCGCCCCCGGCACCGGTACCAGTACGTCGCGGACGGTCACCGTCGTGCGCCCGACGGGCAGCTCGAGCACGCCGACATCGGCCTCCGGCCAGGCGGTGGCCAGTTGCTCGGCGACCCGCTGGGGGTAGCTGCCCGGTGGGCCGAGCTCCTCCGGCCGGATGAAGACGGTGAACACACCGAGGACCGGCGAACCGTCCGAAGCCCGGGCCACCCGGGCGGACAGATGGACGGCGTCCTCGCGCAGCTGGGCCCGGAGGGCGATCTCGGAGGCGATGACGAGGCTGAACCTCTGCTCGGGGGCGGTGTCGGAGAAGGTGGCGGCCAGGCCGTCGGCCATCCGTTCCATCCGGTCGCGGAGTTCCTCGGCCAGGTCGACGGCGGTGAAGCCGTCGGGCGGGGAGAGCCAGAGCGAGGGCGTGTCAGCGGCCATTGCCCGTCATCCATCCGTACAGCCCGAAGGCGTTGCCCACCGCGAGGACTCCACCGACGGCCTTGGCCGGCTTGCTGCCACCCCACGCCATGCCGGTGCCGCCCATGACATTGGCGGCGCCGGTGGTGTTGTTCACCGCGTCGTTGAGGTCGTCGCTCGGGTTGTCCTTGACGAGGGTCACTGCGGTCGGTGCGGTCAGGGCGAGCGAGGAGGCGGCCTGGACCCCGTCGGAGAGGTCCTGGGCGGTCTTCAGCGGAACTCCGCACTTCAGGGCCGGCTTCTCGACCGCGACCCGGAAGAGCGGGTTCTGCGGGTCGAGATACTTGACCTTGCTGACCCCGGACGCCACCTCGCGGGCCCCCGCCTTGGCACCCGCGGCGGCACTCGCCTTGAAGCCCACCTTCACGGCGGTGACCCCGCCCTTGGCCGCTGCTCCCACCAGCGGAAAGGCGCCGAGGATGTCCCCGGACAGGGTCAGGTAGTTGCCGACCTTGTCCCAGGTCGGGGGCCACAGCCCCTTCGCTCCGTACTGCGCGGCGTGCGCGCCCGCAGCGGCCAGACTCAGGGCGACGGCCGCCAGGGCGAGCGGCGGGAAGAAGATCGCCGCGACGCCGGCCACGCTCGCTGCCACCGTCAGCAGGTCTGCGCCGTGCTTGCTGAACCAGTCGCCGGCCTTGTCCAGCCAGCCCGGCTCCGGCGGGGCCTTGCTGTCGGCGGCCTTGCGGATGGCGTCCGCCGCCTTGTGGGCGTCGCCGCTGTGGGTGGTCTGCAGAGTGGAGCCCTGGCTCTGGAGGTGCTGCAGTTCCTCGGTGGCGCTGCGGACGGTGGCGGCCGCCTCGTCGAGGTGCGTCTTCGCCGTCTTGTAACGGGTCGTGGCGGCGGCGAGGGAGGCATCGTCGGGGAAGCTCTGCCCGGCCAGCTTGAGGTCGGGGTTGGCGGCGGCCGCCGTGTGGGCCTGGTCGGCCTCCGCCTTGTGCTGCCGTGCGGCGACCGCGGCCAACATCAAGCTTCAGGTGGTGCCGTTCAAGGCTGGGTACCATCCGGCGATGGTGGGGTCGTTCACGGTGTTGGGGTTCGAGGATCCCAAGGTGGGCCCGATCGTGCACATCGGAGCGCTGGGTTCAGCGACGGTGATAGACGACCAGCAACGCGTTCGAATCTACGAGGAGGCCTGGACCGATCTGATGGGCACAGCCGCGAGCCATGACCGATCGATCACCATGATCAGGCAAGCAGCCAAGGAGATGTGATGCGTCTGCACGACCAGACGGCTGACTGGTTCAAGTCCAGTTACAGCAGCCAGCAGGGGGACAACTGCGTAGAGGCACTGCGGTTGTCCTCGGGGATCGCGATCCGCGACTCGAAGGACAAGAGCGGCCCGAACCTCCAGTTCACCGCGGAGGCCTGGCAAAGCCTCGTCGCGGGCATCAAGGCCGGCGAGCTCGGCTAGTTCGGAGCGTTGGCGGCTCCGGCTGGGCCGGAGCCGCCAACGAAGGCACCTTCAGCCGGCTGCGTTCTGCTTCGCGCGGTTGAAGCGGGCCCAGGCTTCCGCGTCGACCGCGTCCAGGGCTTGAGTGTCCAGTTCGACAACCGGGGTCGGGGACAGGTGCATGCGCCAGTTGCCGCGCGGCACCATGATCGGGCCGAAGTCGAGGAAGCCATTGGCGGAGAAGAAGCCGGAGCCACCGCGCTCGTAGAGGCGAAGCTCGGGCTCGAAGGGGTCCGGCAACGGGCGCAGTTCTACCCCGGGCGTGCTGGTCAGGGCTGCCCACTGGACGGCGGCCGCACCGCTGTCCACGGCGTACGACCAGCCGCAGGCATCGTCGATGAAACCCTCGATGTCCGCGATCACCGCATGGTCGGCACGGACGTCGGGGTTCACGATTTTCGCGAGGTCGATGAAGGGCCACCATTCGGTGTCTCCGTAGGCGTTGAGCCAGAGCGCGGCCCGCCGGAAGTACTCCTGCATCAGCGCGGCGCGGGAGAAGCCCTTCTCGAAGGTGTCGCCGGACGGCTTCCAGTTGATGGCTTTCAGGCGGTCGACCATCGACTGCACAGCGTCGGAACTCACTTGAGGCCTCACGTTTGGCCCGAGTGCTCGGGTGGTTCGGAGCGTTGGCGGCTCCGGCTGGGCCGGAGCCGCCAACGAAGACACTTTCAGTCTGTTGCGGTCGGCTACCCGCGGTGGAAGCTGGCCCGGCCTTCCCTGTCCAGGGCATCCAGGGTGTCGGGGTCGAGGGCGGTTGCGGGCTCTGCGGAGAGATGCTCACGCCAGAGATTGATCTGTACTCGAATGTTAGCGAAGTTGAAGGCCCGACTGTCGTCGATGATGACTTCTCCGCCTCGCTCGTACATGAGGATGAGAGGCTCGAACGGATCCGGCAGGTCCGGAAGTTGCACTCCCGGAGTATCCCGAAGGGTTGCCCATCGTACGGCTGCGCGACAGACGAACTCGGCCGAGACGCCGTCGACGTGCTCCTCGATGTACTTCTCAAGCCGCTCGGCCACCTCAGGGTCCACCCGGACGTCCGGGGCGAGGGCCCCCGCGACGTCGAAGTAGGGCCACCTCGGCGGACCACCCAGAACCTCCGCCCAGAGCGCGGCCCGGCGAAGGTACTCGACCATCAGCCACGCTCGGGAGGTCGCATGTGCGTTGCGGCCTTCCATGCTGACCCAATTGATGTCGACCAAGCGTTCCATGACCGCGTTGGTGAAACTTGTGTTCATCGGCGCGCCGCCACTCCAGGACGGGCTATGGGGCGCCTTCAGTCGGCTGCGTTCTGCTTCCTACGGTGGAAGCGGGCCCAGCCTTCCGCGTCGACCGCGTCGAGGGCCCGGTCGTCCAGTTCGATGACCGGGGTTAGAGACAGGTGCTTCCGCCAGGTGCTGCGAGGCACCATGGTCATGCCGAAGTCGACGAAGCCGTTGGTGAAGCGGAAGCTGGAGCCGCCGCGTTCATAGAGGCGGAGCAGGGGCTCGAACGGGTCTGGGAGCGGGCGCAGTTGCACCCCGGGGGTGCTGGTCAGGGCGGCCCACTGAACGGCGGCGGCGCCGCTGTCCATGGCGTACGACGAGCAGGAGGCTTCGTCGATGAATTCCTCAATGTCCGCGATCACCGCCGGGTCGGCACGGACGGAGGGGTCCACGATCTCCGCAAGGTCGAAGAAGGGCCACATTTGAGGCTCTCCGTAGGCGTTGAGCCAGAGCGCGGCTCGCCGGAAATACTCCTCCATCAGCGCGGCGCGTGAATAGCCCCTTTCGATAGCCTCGCCAGGAGACTTCCAATTGATGGCCTTGAGGCGATCGACCATCGACTGCACAGCATCGGAACTCACTTGAGATCGTAACCTTTCGCACGGAGATGGGATTTGATTGCATCGACCAGAACATCGAGATTCGAGAGATCGTCAGCGATCGGAACGGACGGAACCTCGATACCGTATTTCTTCCAGATCCAGAGTGAGCTGGCTACGTTATCGGTCGAGAAGTCAAGCTTATCAAAGCTATTGGGTGCCATCTGGTGGGCGCTGAAATGTTCGGGGTGGGCTTCCGGTCTCGCGCCCACCCAGCAGTCGGGGTGACTGGGAAGGTATGGGAGGCCGGCTTCGAAGAGCTTGGCCTCCACATACTCGTGGGCTATGACGGAGCGGATGATATCGATTTTGTCGCTCGGCGCGGGGAAGCCCTTCACGACGGCGTTCCAGCGTCGCGCAATCTCCCACTCGGGTTCAAAATAGACATCTTTCATGACGTTTTCCTCGCCGGGGCCGACTTGAACGTCGTGGCGATCCACCATGAGATTCTTCTTTGCGATTTCAACAATCCGGGGATCGACTTTGCAGTCCGTGGCCACCTCCGCTATGTCGTCGGTTCTGGTGCGGTATTCCTCATACATCTTCACGGCCTTTGGGTTGATGCCCGTACTGCTCTCCGGATCGTACACATACCGCGATCCGGAGTCGGATACCCATGGCTCGGGAGCGCCACTAGGCTCGCGCGAAAAGCCGTTAGCCTCGGCCCCGGTGAAGCTGGGGCGACGCTTCGGGGTGCTTCCCGGCGCGGCCGCGCCGCCGACGGCGCCGACGATGAGGTCGAGCGGCATGACGGGGCCGGTCTTGAACGTGGTGTCGTAGCCGTAGGTGAGGCCAGCGCCAACGGCCATGCGGCCGGGCATGGTGTCGGCGGCGTTGGCGACCTTGGCGAGGCCGGCCAGGGCGACGGAGGCGTTCTCGGCGCTCTCGGCGGCGTTGGCGACGACCCGTCCGCTGGCGCCGAGGCCGCCGCCGGCAGCGCCCATGATGCCGCCGGTCTCGGCGGAGTCGACGGCCTCGGTGAAGCTGTAGCCGCCGTCGTCGAAGAACTCCACCCGGATCGGCTGGGCGACGGCGAGGTCGACGGTGATGGCCTCGACGGCGCCGAAGGCGGCGCCGACCAGGACGGTGGCGGCGATGGTGGCGATGGCCCCGGAGACGGTGACGCCGACCGATGCGGCGGTGGCGACGATGCCCGCAGCGGTGGCGGCGGCGATGTCCGCCGAGATGCTGAAGGTGACGATGGCGAGGGCGGTGCCGACGACCAGGGTGCCGCCGACGATCGCGGCCTCCTCCTCCAGCTTCTTGATCGCCTTGTCGACCTCGTGGGCGAAGTCGCGCAGCGCCTTGGCCAGGCTGCGGCAGGCGTCGGCGGTCTCGGGCAGCCAGCCCTTGCCCTTGCCCGCGCTGTCCTTGCCGCCGTAGTACTGGCCCCAGAACTTGCCGAAGGCGTCGATCGCGGGGCCGTGGTTGTTGGCGACGATGGCGGCGGCGGCCTGGTTGGTGGGGACGGTGACGTTGTCGATGGCGGTGGCCATCGCCTCCCACGCGTCGGCGACCTTGCGGAGCTTGTCCGGGTCGGCGTCGGGCCACCACATGCCGGTGACCTTCTGGACGGCCTTCGCGACCTTGGACTCACCCATCCGCCGCCCCCGTCCGGGAATGGGCGCCGGTCATGCCGACATGTCCTTCTTGACCTTGTTGTCGGCACCGGTGTGGTTGTCGGCGTGGGCGTGCAGCCCCTCGTTGATGCTGTTGATCCCCTTGACCAGGACGTCGAGCGCGGAGAGCACGTGGTCGTGCGGGGTGTTGTAGGCAGCCGCGAACTCGTTGCCCTGCTTGTCGCTGCCCCAGGGGGCCCCGTCCTCGGTGAGGCTCTTCTTGAGCTTGTCGAGCGCGTCCTTGAGCGCCTTGCTCTGGGTCTCGAAGGTCGGCGCGGCGTCCTTCAGGTCCCCCGGCCGGAGCTTGAACTCCGGTCCGCCGGCTTTCGCTGCGTCATCTGGCATGGCGTCAACCCCCGTATTGTCCGTTCATCAAAAAGCGCGAAGGACAGGACGACAGGACGGATGACAGGGTTTCAGTGAGGCGGTGTGACGCGGATCACGTGCCGGAGGGATCGAACGCGGAAGGGGCCGGCCGGGCGGAGAGGCCGACCCGGAGCACCGCGGCGGAGGAGGCGAGCAGCACGACAGCGGCCCAGAAGAGGTCGGTGCCGAGGTCGATCTGCTCGGGGCGCTTGGGGCGGGCGGTGCCGTCGGGGTCGATGCGGACGGTGACCTGCTCGCCGATCCGCAGGTCCTGGTTGTGCTGGTTGAGGCGGCCGCCGGGGACGGGAGCGCCGTCGTCGGTCACCAGGCGGTAGTCCCAGGAAGGGCCGCGATTGCCGGGTGTCCGCTCGACGTCGACGACCCGGGCGGTCACCGTGGGGCCGGCGCTCAGCACCACGTCGTCGCGGACGTTGCCCGCCGCTGCCGCCGCGATGAGGAGCGCGAGCGGGGCGATCAGGGCCGCGAGGCAGCCGCGCGTCCCGCCGGCCAGGCGGCCGAGGCCCGCCGCCAGGACGGCGGTGCCGAGCACCAGGGCGCCCAGGCCGGCCGGCCAGCCGTACGACCCGTAGGCGGCGGCGATGCCGACGATCGACAGCGGCGCGGCGAGCGCGAGGGCGATCGTCAGCGGGATCGAGCCGCGGCGGGGCTCGGCCTTGGACGTCACGGACGTCGTGACGGTCAACCGAAGGCCTTCCGGATGTTGTCCCACTGCTCGGGCGGCAGGCTGTCGAGGCTCTCGTCCCGGGGTGGGTGGAAGGAGATGCCGCGGAATGCGGTGGCGAGCAGCGGGAGCCACTCGGACCAGTGGTCGAGGTCCTCGGTGGTGAAGACCGCGGCGACCACGTGCGGGCTCCACGGGTGCGGGATCAGCAGTTCGAGCTGACGCACCGTGCTGACGGTGGACTCGGACACGCCCCACACCACGCCGGGCACCGGGACGGCCAGGTCGCGGGCGGCGAGCGCGGCGCGGCCGAGGGGCAGGTCCACCACGCCGACGTCGGCGTCCGGCCAGGCCTCGGCCAACTCCTCGGCGGCGCGGTCGGGGTAGCTGCCGCGCGGGCCGAGTTCCTGCGGGCGGACGAAGACGGCGAGCATGCCGTGGATCGGCTCGCCGTCCCCGGCCCGGACCAGGCAGCTGGAGACGTGGACGGCGCCCTCGCGCAGCTGGGCCTGCAGGGCGGTCTCGGCGGCGATGACGGCGCTGAGCTTCTGCTCGGAGTGGGCGTCAGGGAAAGCCGAGTCAAGGGCCGTTGCCGTCCGGGCCATCCGGTCACCGAGGTCCTCGTCCAGGTCGACGGAGGTGAAGCCCGCGGGCAGGGTGAGCCAGAGCGACGGGGTGGGAGTGGTCTCAACGGCCATAGCCGGCTGCCCATCCGCCCATGCCGAGCAGGTTGCCGACGGTGGACACGGTTCCGACGATGACGTTGGCCTTGCCGCCGCCGGCGGCAAGGCCGCCCGATCCGACGAGGTTGTTGGCGCCGGTGGTGTAGTTGACCGCGCTGGTGAGGCCGTCGCTCGGGTTGTCCTGGGTGAGGGCGTACGCGGTCGGGGCGTTGAGTCCGGCGGTGGTGGCGGCCTGGACACCGTCGGAGACGTTCATCGCGGTGGCCTTGGAGAGCCCCAGTTCGACGGCGGGCTTCTCGATCGCGGTGGTGAAGAGCGGATTGGCCGGGTCGACCGCGCGGGCGGCGGTACGGACCTCGGTCGTTCCGGCGCTCACGACGCCGCGCACGCCCGCACCGGCGGCGCTGGCCTCCCGGGCAGCGGTGACGCCCTTGGCGGCGACACCCACACCGGGGATCGCGCCGAGGACATCGCCGCCCAGGGTCAGCCAGTTGCCGATGTTCTTCTGCGGCGGCCACAGCTGGCCCTTGGCGGCGTACTGGGTCGCGTGGGCGCCCGCGGCCGCGACGCTCAGCAGGATCGCCGGCAGGGCGAAGGCCGGGAAGAAGATCGCCGCGACGCCGCAGACGCCCGCGGCCACCGTCAGCAGGTCGGCGCCGTGGTTCTTCAGCCAGTTGCCGACCTTGCTGAGCCAGCCCGGCTCCGGTGGGGCCTTGCTGTCGGCGGCCTTGCGGATGGCGGTGGCGGTCTTGCGGGCGTCGGACTTGTGGCCTTCGGCGAGCTCGTGGGCCTGGCTCTGCAGGCCGGTGAGGGTCGAAGTGGCGCTGTTGACCAGCCTGGTGGCCTCGTCGAGGTGCTTCTTGGCGGCGGTGTAGCGCTGTTCGGCGGCGGCGAGGGAGGCGTCGTCAGGGAAGCTCCTGCCAGCCAGTTCGAGGTCGGGGGCGGCGGCCGCGGTGCGGTGGGCCTGTTCGGCCTGTTCCTTGCCCTGCTTGGCGGCGACCGCGGCGCGGGCCAACTCGGCGGCCTTGGGCTGGTGTTCGTTGAGCGTCTGGTACCAGGTGTCGAGGGCCTGGTAGGCGGCAGTGATGGAGTCGGCGGCGTCCTGGAGGTAGCCGGGGAGCTTGCCGAACTGGGCGGCGAAGGACTTGGCGGCCTCGCCGGTCCACTGGCCCTGGTTGTCGGAGATCTGGGTGAGCGTGGTGTGGACGCCGGTCAGGTGCTGGGAGACCCGGCGCAGGCTGCCGCTGAGGCCGGCCACGGCGGTGGGGTCGCCGGGGGCCGGGTTGAAGCCGAGGCCGGACCAGTCGGGCTTGGGATCGGTCATGACTGCCCCGCCGCCGGGGTGAGGGCCTTGGTGATGCTCTTCTCGGTGCCGTCGTAGGACTGCGCGACCTTGTCCAGGCCGTCGTCGAGGACCTTGACGCACTCGCGGACCTTCTTGAGGCCGTACTCCCACTTCTCCTGGAAGTGCTTGCCGGCGTCCTCCAGGAAGTCGAAGCCGAGTCCGTCGCGGCTCGCCTCCTTGAGCGCCTTCAGCCCCTGGTCGAGTTCGTCGCCACAGCCTTTGAGGTCCTTGGCGAGCTTGGCCAGGAACTCGGGACTGACCGTGAAATCGGCCATTTTCTCCCCCGATGCGTCGGTTGTCGGACGGGCCGAGCATAACGCCGTTGGTGCGTGGGCGATCCGCGCTGCCGGGTCCCGGCCCGTATGCACACGGGATCCTTGCGCGGAGGTGGCGTGGTTCCGACGTCGGCGGCGCGAGAAGCCGCGCTCTGCGGCAACGAGCGGGCCGGGGTGGGAAGTCGGTGCGTCCGACTCCCACCCCGGCCCGGTGGAACATGATGTGACGATACGTCAGTGACTGCCCTTGAGGTTGAGCACGACCACCCCGACGATCACCAGCGCGAGGCCCAGCCACTGCAGCCTGCCCAGCGACTCCCCGAAGGCGACCACGCCGATCCCGGCGACCGCCGCCGTCCCGGCGCCCGACCAGACCGCGTACGCGACCGAGACCGGTATGTGCTTGAGGGCGCGGCCGAGCAGGTAGAAGGAGAGCGCGTAACCGATCCCGACCCCGATGCTGGGCCAGAGGCGGGTGAACCCCTCGGTGAGTTTGAGGCAGCTGGTGGCGCAGACCTCGCTGATGATGGCGAGGGCGAGCAGGAGGTAGGACATGTCGCTGTCAAACCGCCGGCGCGGCGCAGAGCTTCCCGAGCAGCGCGAGGTCGACCTGCTCCAGGCTGGTCAGCAGGGTGATCCGGTCGCCGGCCGGCATCGGGACGGCGGTGGACGGAACGGCGAGCACGGCGCAGCCGGCCGCGGTGGCGGAGGCGACCCCGGTCGGGGTGTCCTCGACGGCGACGCAGACGGCCGGGTCCAGGCCCAGTCGCTCGGCGGCGGCCAGGTACGGGTCGGGCGCGGGCTTGGTGCGGGCGGTGTCCTCGGCGGCCAGGGTGACCTTGAACCAGTCGCGGCCGATCGCGGAGAGCACCAGGTCGACCACCCGGCGCGGGGAGGCGGAGACCAGTGCGGTGGGCACCCGGGCCTCGCGCAGCGCGGCCAGCAGGGCGAGCGCGCCGGGGCGCGGCACCGTCTCGGCGGCGACCTTGGTGGCGAAGGACTCGCCCAGCCGGGCGGCGAGTTCGGCCTCGCCGAGGGTGGTGCCGCTGACCTTGTGCAGGTGGGCGGCGGTGTGCTCGACGGCCTGGCCGAGCACCTCGGGGGCGTCCTGGTCGGTGAGCGGGCGGTTCAGCTCCTCGGCGAGCTCGGCGGCGGCCTGCCACCACAGTTGCTCGGTGTCGACCAGGGTGCCGTCCATGTCGAAGAGGACGGCGGAGGGGAGTGCGGGCACGGTTTCGGGCATGGCGGTTTCAGGCATGGCGGTACCTTCGGTGCTTCTTCGGACGGTGCAGGGGCGGTGGAAGACCCTCGGCGGCGGGACCCTTCGCAGGGGATTCTCCCGCAGCGGGGGCTCAGGCGGTTCGGCGGTCCACCAGCACCGGGCGCTCCGGCAGCGTGAGGTCGGCGCGCGAGCCGGCGGGCAGGGCGGCGGCGGCCTCGGTGGGCAGGTCGGCCTTGACCTCGGTGCCGTCGTCCAGGCGGACGGTGAGCCGGGTGACGGCGCCCAGGAAGGACGCGGTGATCACCAGCGCCGGGCCGTTCTCGGACGGGGTGAGGGTGACGTTCTCCGGGCGGACCAGCACCTGCAGGTCGCCGTCCGCCGGGATCGCGCCGTCCACCGCGTGCCGGCGGCCGAGCACCTCGACGCCGTCCGAGGTGCGGGTGCACGGGATGCGGCTCATGGTGCCGACGAACTCGGCGACGAAGGCGGTGGCCGGCCGGCCGTACAGCTCGGACGGGGTGGCGCACTGCTCCAGCTTGCCGGCACGCAGCACCGCGACCCGGTCGGCCATCGACAGCGCCTCTTCCTGGTCGTGGGTGACGAACAGGGTGGTGATGCCCAACTCCTGCTGCAGGCGCCGGATCTCCTCGCGCAGCTGGAGGCGGACCTTGGCGTCCAGCGCGGACAGCGGCTCGTCCAGCAGCAGCACGCGCGGCTGCAGGGCGAGCGCGCGGGCCAGCGCGATGCGCTGCTGCTGGCCGCCGGACATCTGGTGCGGGTAGTGCCCGGCGCGGTGCGGCAGGCCGACCAGCTCCAGCAACTCCTCGGCGCGCTTGCGGCGTTCGGCCTTGCCGGTGCCGCGCATCCGCAGCCCGAAGGCGATGTTGTCCAGCGCGGTCAGGTGCGGGAAGAGGCTGTACGACTGGAACACCATGCCCGCGTCGCGCTTGTGCGCCGGGATCGAGGTGATGTCCTGGCCGTCGACCAGGACCTCGCCCGAGTCGTGCTGCTCGAAGCCGGCCAGGATGCGCAGCGCGGTGGTCTTGCCGCAGCCGGACGGGCCGAGCAGGGCGACCAGCTCACCGGGGTGGACGGTCAGGTCGAGGCCGTCGAGCGCGGTGGTGGCGCCGAAGGAGCGGCGCAGCGAGCGGAACTCGACGGTGGCGCTGCCCGGGGCGAGCGCGACGCCGGTGACGGGGGCGGTGGCCGTGGTCATGACTGGTGACTCCTGGAAAGCGTGGGGTGGTTCAGGACCGGGCGGTCTTGCGGCCGCGGCCGACGGCGGACATCAGCAGCAGGACGAGCCAGACGATCAGCAGGCTGAGCATCGAGACCGCGACGGACATCTGGCCGTCGCTCTTGCCGTTGGAGTTGATCCACACCGAGAAGGGGGCGAAGCCGAGGATCGAGGCGGTGGTGAACTCGCCGAGCACCAGGGCGACGGTGAGCACGGCGGCGTTCAGCAGCGAGCTGCGCAGGTTGGGCAGGACGACGGTGAACACCGCGCGCAGCCAGCCGGCCCCGCAGTTGCGGGCGGCCTCGACCAGGGTGACCACGTCCACGCCGCGCAGGCCGGCGTCGATCGCCCGGTAGGCGAACGGCAGCGCCATCAGCACGTACGCGATGACCAGGACGATCGGGAACTTCGGGTCCTGGATGGCCACGATGGTCTGGAAGAGCGGGGTGTCCTGGAGGTAGTCCGGGCCCCAGCGCAGCACGCCGATGATGCCGGTGGTGAGCGCGACGACCGGGACGACCAGCGGCATCGAGCACATCACCTCGATCACCGGGCCCAGCTTCGGCGCGCCGAGCCGGGCGGCGAGCACGGCCGGGACGAGCAGGAGCAGCAGCACCGCGACGGTGACGGCGGCCAGTTCGAGGCTGAGCACCAGGCTGTCGGTGAAGCCGGGGGCGTTCAGCAGCTCGGTGTAGGCGCGGAAGGTGGTGCCGCCCTTGTTGTCGTCGATGCTGAACCACAGCGAGGCGGCCATCGGCACCGCGAAGTAGATCCCGCAGATCAGCAGGACCAGGCCGCGGCCGAAACGGATGCGATTGATCAGGCGAGCCACTTGGCACTCCGGCGCTGAAGGGGCAGGTACAGGGCCATCACCAGGCAGGCGACCACGATCATGTCGAGGCCGAGGGCGAGGGCGAGGTTGCCCTGGCCGACCAGGACGTTGCCGGACAGCGCGTCGCCGATCTGCATCGAGATCAGCGGCACCGAACTGCCCACCATGGCCTCGGCGGTGGCGTACGCGGCGAAGGAGGCGCCGAACAGCAGCACGAAGCCGCCGAGCAGCGAGGGCAGCAGGACGGGCAGTGCCACGTGCCGCCAGTACTGCACCGCGGTGGCGCCGTTGTTGTACGCGGCCTCGCGCCACTGGGCCTTGAGGCCCTCCAGGGCCGGGGTGATGGTGATGACCATCAGCGGGACCAGGAAGTAGAGGTAGACCACCGACAGGCCGGAGAAGGTGTAGAGGTTCCAGCCGTGCTTGGTCAGGCCGAGCTTCTTGGTGACCTCACCGGCGTTGCCGAGGGTGGCGACGAACATGAAGGCCAGCGGGACGCCGCCGAAGTTGGCGAGCACGCCGGAGGCGGACATCACGGCCTCGCGGAAGGCCCGGAAGCGGGAGGTCGCCACGGCCTGGGCCAGCGGCAGGCCGACCACGGTGGCGATCAGCGCGGTCAGCAGCGAGAGCTTCACGCTGCCCCACAGGGCGGTCCAGTACGCGCCCTGGAGGGAACCGGTGAGGTTGTCCATGGTGAAGGTGCCGCCGCCGTCGGGCGCGTCCGAGGAGGTGGTGAACGCGCCGATGGCGATCGCGACGGCCGGCAGGCCGAAGCCGATCACGAAGAAGAGCAGCAGGGGGAGGGCGGCGAGCCAGGCGCGGCTGCCGCCGGCCCGGCGCTTGGCCGGGCGGGGGGCCTTGGCGGTCGCCGCGGTGGCGGCGGTGGCCGGGGCCGGGGTGGGGGTAGCGGGGCCGGCGGTGGCGCCCCCGCCGCTGTGAGCGGCGGAGGCGGTGGGCGGCACCGGGGTGGGAGCCGTGGTCATCTCAGGTCAGCCCGCGATCGCCTTGGCCCAGTTCTCGGTCACGACCTTCTTGGCCGCGTCGGTCTGGTCCTGGGTGGGGAAGGTGGTGAAGGGCTTCTCGACGGCCGGCAGCTTGGCGGCGGCGGTGGCGTCCAGGGTGCCGGCGGCCTTCATCGAGTCGAACAGGGCGGGGGTGGCGTAGCCGCCGAGGAAGCCGTTCTGGCCCTGGGCGCTGTAGAGGTACTCCTCCCACAGGCGCGCGGCGGCCGGGTGCGGGGCGTCCTTGTTGATCGCCTGGTTGTAGTACTGGGCGTAGGAGCCGTCCGAGGGGATGGCCACCTGCCAGTCGATGCCCTTGTCCTTGAACTTGTCGCTGTAGCCGGCGTTCAGGTACGACCAGTCGATGCTGATCGGGGTCTCGCCCTTCTCGATGGTCGCCGGGGTGACCTCGACCGGGTTGAAGTTGCCGGCCTGCTTGACCTTGCCGAAGAAGTCGATGCCGGGCTGGATGTTGTCCAGCGAGCCGCCGTTGGCGAGCGCGGCCGCGTAGACGGCGCCGAAGGCGGCACCGGCCTTGGTCGGGTTGCCGTTCAGGGCGACCATGCCCTTGTAGTCGGGCTTGAGCAGGTCGGCGAAGGTCTTCGGGCAGACGGACACCTTCTTGGCGTCGCAGCCGATCGACATGTAGCCGCCGTAGTCGTTGTAGCTCAGGCCGTTGGCGTCCTTCATGGTGGCCGGGATCTTGTCGAAGTCGGTCACCTTGTAGGGGGCCAGCAGGCCCTGCTTGCCGGCGCTGATCGCGAAGGCCGAGCCGAGGTCGACGACGTCGGGGGCGCGGTCCTGGCCCTTGCGGGAGGTGACCGCGTTGATCTCGTCCTGGCTGGAGCCGTCCGGGTTCTCGTCCTCGATCTCGATGCCGTACTTCGCCTTGAAGTCGTCCATCAGCTTGCCGTAGTTCGCCCAGTCGCGCGGCAGCGTGATGACGTGCAGCTTGCCTTCCTTCTTGGCGGCGGCGACCAGGGCGTCCATGCCGCCGAAGTCGGCGACGGAGGTGGCGGTCTTGGCGCTCTTGCCGCCCGCGGCGTCGCCGCCGGACTTCGCGGAGGAGGAGCCGGCGGAACCGCAGGCGGTGAGGGACAGCGCGGCGGCGGTCAGGACGGCCGCGAAGGCGGCGGTGCGGGCGCGGTGCACGGACACGGGTCAGTCTCCTGAGAAGGGGGAACTGCAAACGGGTGTCTTGATCGGGGGATCAGGCGAGCGGCGGTTCGGAGCCGTCCGAGGTGAGTTCGGATCTGTCCGAGTTGACTAGCCAACTTCGCTGACGGGGGTAAGTACGCCGGAGTCCGGTGACGGGAAGGTGAACGGACGGCTCAGAACCGGGGTCGGCTGCGGGAACGGTGGAATCCGGCCATCGGAGCGTGATCCGTTCGGTGCGATGCTCTGAATGCGCAGCGGGATATGGTCGGGCTGTCCGCGCCGGTACGGCTGCGCAGGACACCGCCCCAGGAGGGACATTGACTGACGTGGCAGTAGAGCCCGGGCGCCCCGCCGAGCGCGCTGCCGGCGCCGAGCAGCAGCCGACCGAGCGCACCGGATCCCTGTACCGCAAGGTGGCCGCCGATCTGCGCGAGGCCATCACCACCGGCGCGTACGGCGAGGCGGGCCGGCTGCCCGCCGAGGGCACGCTGGCCGAGCAGTACGGGGTCTCCCGCGGCACCGTCCGCCAGGCGCTCGCCGTCCTGCGCTCGGACGGGCTGGTCACCTCCCGGCGCGGCACCCGCCGGGTGGTGCTCGGGGGCGCCCGGGTGCAGAGCTTCTCCGAACTGCTCAGCTTCACCCATTGGGCGTACTCGATGGGCGAGGAGCCCGGCGGCATCCTGGACTCCCTGGTGCGCCGTCCGGCCGACGCCGCCGAGCGCGAGCAACTACGCCTGGAGCCGGGCGCCGAGGTGTACGTGACGGTCCGGCTGCGCACGCTCTCCGGCACGCCGGTGATGGTCGAGCGCACCATCTACCCGCCGCGGGTCGGCGAGATCGTCGCCGAGCTGCCGCCGGACGTGGTCTCGCACACCGAGGTGCTGCGCGAGCACGGCATCCTGTTCACCGACGCCGACCACACCATCGACATCGTCGCCGCCAACGCGGAGGACGCCCGGCTGCTCGGCTGCCGCCGGGGCGGCCCGCTGCTGCGCGAGCGGCGTCGTACGACGGACCCGACCGGCACGCCGGTGGAGTGGTCCCAGGACCGCTACCTGCCCGGGACGGTGGCCTTCAGCGTGCACAACTCGCTGGCCACGTCGGCACTTTCGCGGCACGCCCGGGAAATGGACTGAGGCCCCGCTCCCGGGCGTGCTTCGCGTACCGGCGCTAGCGCATGAGCGAGGCGAGCAGCGGGCGGTAGTGCTCGAAGTCCGGCGCCTGCGCGTCGGGCTCCTTCGCCTGCTCGTCCCAGCGGCGGACGGCCACCGCGTCGGCGGCGCCCGGGAGTTCGGCGAAGGCGGCGGCCTCCCGCTCGTCCATTGGGCCGCCCTGGACCGTCAGGGTGTACTCGGAGGCCTCGGAGAGCCGGGCGCGGTAGCCGTCCTCCACCGCGCACAGGTAGCGCTTGGCGGCCACGTGCAGCCGGACCGGCTCGGTGACCTCCGGGCCGAACCAGCGGGCCAGCCAGTCGGCGCCGGTGTGGCTGTGCCGGTTGTCCTGCCCGCGCATCAGGTCCTTTCCGTGCAGGGCGCCCTGGCCGTGCTCGTCGAAGAAATGACCCACGTCGTGCAGCAGCGCGGCGGCGACCAGGTGGTCCGGCGCCCCGCCGGCCTCGGCCGCGGCGGCGGCCTGCAGCATGTGCTCGGCCATGGTGACCGCCTCGCCGAGGTACTCCCCGGCGCCCTCGCCCGCGAACAGCTCGGCGATCCCGTCCAGGGCGGCGGTGCGGCGGTTCAGCACGGCGAGGGTGCTCGACAGCGAGTCGAGGTCGGCGTAGCAGCCCTGGAGGTGTCTGTGGCCGTCCTGCTGGAAGGCCGTACGGGCGTGCAGCAGGCGGGTGTTGTCGAAGATCAGGCAGTCGCCGGGGTCGAGGCGGAATTCCAGCTGCAGCTCGGGGCGCAGGGTGATCGCGGCGAAGCGGCGGTAGGCGGCGTAGAAGGCCTCCAGGTCGCTTCCGCTTCCGCGCAGGGTGCCGATCGAGCGGTTGTTGAAGCGCACCTCGCGGATCCGGCCGAGCGGGTCCACGTCGATCAGCGGGCGGTCGGCGCGCAGTTCGGTGCGGCGGTCGCGGAAGACGAAGGGGACGGGGGTGCGGGTGAGCGTCGCGAAGTCCTCGGGGGACTCCTCCCGGAGGACCGCCGCCGCCTTGAAGCCGTCCACCAGGCCGGAGTCGCCGCCGGTCGCCGAGTTCTCCAGGCAGTGCAGCAACTGAAGGGTGGGCACCGGGTCCCGGTACGGGTTGTCGGTGTGCGGGGCGATGGCGGCGCTGGTGAAGGCCAGGTTGTTCGGGTCCGGCTCGACCCGGACGTCGAACAGCTCGCCGTAGTTGGTGACCCGGACGTAGCCGAAGCTCTCGGCCACCCGGAGCACCTGCCGCTCCACCGTCGGCACCCCGCGCAGCACGGCGAAGCCGCTGCGCCGGACGGCGGCGAGGACGGCGGCCTGCTCGGTGGGGTCGGTCAGGTACACCGCCCAGTCGGCCTCGGGGATGCCGCGGGCGAAGTCGGCGGCCGTCCAGAGCCGCTTGTCCAGCTCGGTGCGACCGTCGCCGTCGGCTTCCTCGTGGAGCCAGGTGAGCGGGTAGCGGGAGCGGTGTCCGTCCGACCAGAGCACCTCCAGGTTCCCGTCCAGCTCGCACTGCGCGGCGATCGTGAGATCGCCCGGCAGGTCGCCGATCTGGAACAGCTTCTGCCCGTTGCGCGGGTCCCGGCACTCGGCGCAGGGGCAGTTGTCGCGCAGCCAGTAGGGCGGCGGTTGCTCGGTCATGGATCTCCTCCTTGGGGTGAGTTGTATAGCCAACTTCACCTCTCGCCTGGAGCCTGCCGCTCCCTGGTGAGTTCCGCGTGCCGGGCGGGTGAACGCCCGGGGAACGGTCCGTCGAGACCGCCGTCAAATCTCTTGCGCCCATGGGCGTGACCTGCTCAGATATGCCGGTGCCCGATCAAGATCAACCACAGGACGGCGACGTCCTGGTGGACATGACGCCCGTCGCCCCGATCCCGACCCTGCCCCCACCGCCGGGCTCGCGCCGTCGGCTCTGGCTGACCTTGGCGGCCTTCGGGTTCGCCGCCGTCATCGCCCTCGCGCTCGCCTTCGCCCACGACACGGCCAACCTCGGCACGTACCGCTACAGCCCGCCGGAGGACTTCCTGGGGCTGCCTCGGGTCCCCGCAGGGCAGCTCCCCAAGGCGTCGCCGCTCCCCAGCGGTACGAAGGTCGGCGGCTACCAGACCGAGGACGGGTCGCGCAGCGTCGCCCTCACCGTTCGCGAGCTGCCCATCGTCTCGCCCTCGGCCGTGATCGACACCGTGATCACCGAGGCGGCCACCGGCCGGCACGTCGAGGGCCTGCGCACCGTCGACCCGGGCGAACGCGGCGGCGTCATGAAGTGCGGCCACATCACCGACATGATGAAGAAGGCCGGGAAGCCCCAGGACATCGCCTTCTGCGTCTGGGTCGACGGCAGCATGTGGGCCGTCTACATGGAGCACGGCGACGACATCACGCTCGACACGGACGACCTGGCCAACGACGCCCGCAAGTTCCGCCACCTCGCCGAGGTGCCGTCCTGACTCGGTTCGCCCCGTCGCGCGGGCCCCGTCTCGCCCGGCAGGACGGGGCCCGCGCGGTGGCTGCCGTGTGCCCACTACGGGGAGTTGTCGGGCGTGAAGCGGAGGTAGGCCTCGGCGGCGGCGCGGATGTAGAAGCGTCTGATTTTGCCCGAGCTGCCTCGCACGCGGAGGTACTGGTGCTGGTCCGGGTCCCACAGGCCCCAGCACTCCACCAGGAGGAAGTGTGGGCTGCGGGAGCTGATCAGGCGGATCTCGTATCGCTTGCGGGAGAGGGCGGTGGTCATCAGGTGACCTCCGGGGCCGGGTGGGGCTGCTCGTTGGCGCGCACCCATCGCTCCGCCCGGTCGTAAGAGTAGAACCGCAACGGTTCGGGGCCGGGCGGCAGCGCCTTCACCAACCGGCTGGTGTCGCGGTCCCGGATGACCCAGACCGGGTAGGAGGCCCCGTCATCGGCGGGAATGATCCCGTATCTGGTGCTCCATCGGCGGGCCACCTGGACGAACCCGCCGGCCTTCTCGACCTGGCTGGCGAACTCGTCGAACTCGCCGTCGATGGGGGAGACGGCCGTTTTGGAGGGGATCAGGATGGCTTCGGCGCCCTTGTCCTTGATCGTCTGCAGCGCGGCCAGGAGCAGCGGGCGTTGCTCCAGGGGCTTCTCCGTCTCGTCGTCCACGACGGTGAGGGTGACGTCCCAGTTGTGGGTGAGCGCGTACTCCTCGCAGCTGCGCATCTCCAACTCGGGGAAGGCGGGGCTGGTCTTGGCCAGGTAGATCACCACCTGGAAGCGCTCGGTGGTGGGGGCCGTGCCGACCTCGCAGAGTCGGGGGGAATGCGGAGCAGAGGGGGTTCGATGCAGCTTCAAGGCCCGCTCCTCTCAGTAGTGAGATGACTACCCGGAGTCCCAACTGTGGTCTAGGATGTGAAGTACTTCAACCTTTCCCTCAGGAAGGAAGGGCCTCCAACGATCATGAATCGCAAGGAACTTGATCCGGATGCCTCACCCGCTGCCAAGTTCGGTGCGGAACTTCGCGAGTTGCGAGAGGCGAGAGGCTGGACGCAGGAACACCTGGCGGCCCTCATTGGGTACTCGGCCGTTCATGTGTCCGCCGTCGAAACTGGCCGCAAGCCTCCAACTCTTCCATTTTCCAGAAGACTTGATGTCGCGTTCGAGGCGCCTGAGCGATTCGAGCGAGGGTGGCGCAAGTTGGGGCAGAGAGTTCTGTTTGAGGGATTCGGCGAGTATCTGCGCAGTGAGGCGGATGCCGTGGCCCTGCGGTTGTTCGAGATCAACATCATTCCGAGCCTCTTCCAGACTCCTGCCTACGCGAGGGCGTACCAGGAGGCGCGAGTTCGCCGTGGGTGGGCAACTCAACAGCAGGCTGAAGATCGACTCTCGCTGCTGCTGCATCGACAGCAACGTCTGAGCCAGCATCCGGCGCCCCGAGTCCACGCGGTCATAGACGAGGGTTGCCTGCGCCGAGCTATCGGTGGCCGGGACGTCATGGTGGAGCAGCTCGTACATCTGGAGGAGCTGTCCGCCCAGCCTCAGACGGTTGTGCAGATCAGCCCGTTCTCGCTCGGCGAGGACAGGCCGTTTGGGCTTCCAATTACCTTGCTGACCCTGCCGAACAGGACCATCGTGGGATACGGCGAGACGCAGCGACGCGGCTTCCTTGAGCGGGAACCAGACACCTTGGCCGAGTGGGCTGGTGAGTACGATCAACTGCAAGTCGAGGCGTTGTCCCGCTCGGAGAGCCGAGAGTTCATCCGGCAAGTTCGGAGAGGTTTTGAGGATGGATGACCTGACAGGCGCCGCATGGCGCACGAGTAGCTACAGCGTCCAGGAAGGGCAGTGCGTGGAGGTCGCGGACGGGTTCCTCGATCGGGTGCCCGTAAGGGACAGCAAGGATCCCGACGGCCCTGCCCTGGTCTTCGCGGCCGACGCCTGGTCGGCCTTCGTCTCCGCCGTGCGTAGCGGGGAGTTCGGCACCGTCTGATCAAGGGAGGACCCGCCGTGACCGCCACCGAACCCGCGTGGTTCAAATCCTCGTACAGCAGCAACGGCGGCGACTGTGTGGAGGTAGCGGGGAACTTGGTCACCTCCGACACTGTTCCCGTCCGTGACTCGAAGGACCCCGAGGGCCTATCCCTGGTCTTCGCGGCTGACGCCTGGTCGGCCTTCGTCTCCGCCGTGCGTAGCGGGGAGTTCGGCACCGTCTGATCAAGGGAGGACCCGCCGTGACCGCCACCGAACCCGCG